>DASYWD010000375.1 GCA_035936415.1 Longimicrobiaceae bacterium | reverse complement strand
CCCCCGGGGAGCGCCCGGTCGAGCGCGGCGATCCCCGTGGCGACACCGCCCGCCGTCCGGTGCGTGACCGGCTGCGCGTCCGGGAAGCGCCGCTCCAGGAGCTCGCGGAGTGCGGAGACGCTGGAGGCCATGCTACCTTCCTGACCCCGGGGGAGCGTGACCGTTGGCCGGCGCCCACCGCCGGCCGCACGACAGATGATAACCGAACAAAAACCGAAATCCAACCCGGCGGCGGACCGCTTCCCCAGCAGCGGCGCCAACTTCCGCGGCTCCAGGGAATGAAAGAGTGGACACCGGAGCGCCCGGGAGAGGTGGGATCCTCCCGGTTTGTGCACAGGCGTCCACGGAGCGTTACGGCCGATTTGTAGCGCATGCAGGCAACCGGGCGGCTAACCGCGACGACGGCACGGAGCCCGCCATCGCGGGTTGTTCATCCGTTCTGCAGTTCCCTGCCGTTCCCGAAAGATGTTGCGGAGGGAGACTCGCGCAGGCTGTATCGCGCGAGGCTCCCGGAGCCGGAGCGGAGACCCGGGGCTGTTTCCGGGGCTCCGCGACCCGCGCAGGAGACCGGCGCTGTTTGCCGGGCTCCGGAGCGGCCCCAGCGCCGAACCCACCCGAAGCACCACGAAAAAAGAGGGGGACCGACCCGAAGGCCGGCCCCCCTCCATCACTTCCGAAAGAACCTCAACCGTTCACTGCGTCCCCCGCCCGTACACCCGGTTCGTGTCGTCGATGCGCAGGTACCGGTCGCGCAGCTCCGTCTGCCGGGAGACGAGCGGCACCTCGCGCCCGCCGATGAACACGTGCTCCACCTCGGTCAGGAGCTCCAGCGGGTCCCCGTCCCACACGACTACGTTGGCGGTCTTCCCGGGGGCGAGCGATCCGTGGGTGGCGTCCACGCCCCAGACCTGCGCGGGGTAGAGCGTCACCGCGCGGAGCGCCTCCTGGTAGGGGAGCCCGTAGGCCACGGCGTTCCCCGCCTCCTGCCGGAGGTTGCGGGCGTTGTGCGTCTCGTTGGTGGTGAAGGCCACCTGCACGCCGGCGCGGCGGAGGAGCGCCGCGTTGTCGTAGCGGGCACCCAGGCGCTCGAAGCTGCTGGGGAGGTTCTGGAGCACCTTGAGGACCACGGGAACGCGGGCACGGGCCAGGTCGTCGGCCACCATCCACCCCTCGGTGGCGCCAAGGAGGATCAGCCGCAGCCGGTACTCATCGGCGATGCGGAGCGCGGTGCGGATGTCGCTGGCGCGGTGCGCCTCCACCACCAGCGGGAGGCGGCCCTGCAGCACGGGGATCATGGCCTGCAGGTCGAGCCGGCTGGCCGCGAACTGGCGGGTGGCGCCGCGCTCGAAGTCGCCGCGGCGCTGCATGTACGTCCGGGTGTCCTCCAGCAGCTCGCGGAGCCGCAGGGTGGCGCCCCCACGCGCTCCGCCGCTGGCGCTCTCCACCCCTTCGCCCAGGGTGGCGTACATCGCCACGGGGCTCTTGACCAGGAGGTCGTCCACGCCGGTTCCGGCCAGGTCGATCACCACGCCCTGCCCGGTGACGAGCCCGTTCCCGCCCGGGGCGGACACGGCGGTGGTGACCCCGGCGATGCGGGTGACCGGGATGACGATCGAGCGCGGGTTCAGCCCGTCGGAGACGTTGAACGCCGCCATGACCCGGTCCTGGTCCTGGTCGTTGAGCGAGTAGTCGTTCGTGCCCTGGATGCTCCCCACCTCGGTGAGCCCGGTGTGGGTGTGCGAGTCGAAGAAGCCGGGGGTGACCTGCTTCCCGCGGGCGTCGATCCGCCGCGCCCCCGGGGGGACGGCAACGTCGCGGCCGACGGCGACGACCCGCCCGTCGCGGATCAGCACGGTGCCGCCCTCGATGGGGGCGCCGGCCATGGTGTGCACGGTGCCGCCCTCGATGGCGACCACCCCCTGGGCGGAGAGGGGGGCGGCGAGGAGGGCGAGGAACGCGAAGATGCTTTGTGTTTTCATTGGCTCTAAAAGGTTATGAATGAAGAATGAAGAATGCAGAAATGACGGCCACGAGGAGCCCTCTCTACATTCTGCATTCTTCATTCTACATTCCACTCCTCGTCCCTACCTCGAAGTCCATCACCGGCTGCCGCGCCGGGTCGTTCCGGTCGTACAGCAGCGCGCCGTCCACGTACACCTTCTCGGCGCGGCTGTAGACGCTGAACGGGTTCCCGGACCAGATCACCACGTCGGCCTGCTTCCCGGGCTCCAGCGTCCCCACCTTGTCCTGGATGCCGAGGGTCCAGGCGGCGTTGGCGGTGATCCAGCGGAGCGCGTCGTTCTGGGAGATCTCCAGCCCGGCGCGGCGGCCGGCGGCCAGGGCCTTCGCGGCCTCCTGGTTCAGGCGCTGGATACCGCTAGGGTCGTCGGAGTGGACCACGGCGCGGGCCCCGGCGTCGTGCACCAGCGCGACGTTGGCGTCGGTGCCGTCGAGCGCCTCCATCTTGAAGCCCCACCAGTCGGCCCAGAGCGAGCCGGAGATGGAGTCGCGCGCCATGAGGTCGCGCACCTTGTACGCCTCCACCCCGTGGTGGAAGGAGCGGATGCTGTACCCGAACTCCCGGGCGACGTCGATCATCTGCGCCATCTCGTCGGCGCGGTAGCAGTGGTTCTGCACCAGGATGTTGCCGCGCAGCACCTCGGCCAGCGTCTCCAGCTCCAGGTCGCGGGTGGGCCGGCTCCCCGCCGGGCTCCCCTGCCGCTCCCAGTCGTCCCACTTCTTCCGGTAGTCCGCGGCGCGGATCCAGGCGGCGCGGTACCCGGCCACGTTCCCCATGCGGGTGGAGGGGCCGCGATTGGCGTACACCCGCTTGGGGTTCTCGCCGCACGCCATCTTCAGCCCGTAGGGGGCGCCGGGGAACTTCATCGCCTGCACCGTGCGGGCGGGGACGTTCTTGAGCGTCACGCTCCGGCCGCCCACCAGGTTGGCGGAGCCGGGGAGGATCTGCAGCGTGGTGATTCCGCCGGCCAGCGCCCGCGCGAAGCCGGGGTCCTGCGGCCAGACGGAGTGCTCCACCCACACGTCGGCGGTCACGGGGTCGGTGGCCTCGTTTCCGTCCGAGTGCGCCGGCACGCCGGGGCTGGCGTAGGCACCCAGGTGCGAGTGGGTGTCGATGATGCCGGGGGTCACGTACTTCCCGGTGGCGTCCACCACCGCGGCGTCGGCGGGGGCGTCCACGGTGGCCCCCACGGCGACAATCTTCCCGTCGGCCATGAGGAGCTGCCCGTTGGGGATCACCTCGCCGGCGGCGGTCATCACGGTGGCGCCGCGGATCAGGGTGGGACGCGACGGGAGCGGCTGGTACGTGGACGGAAAGGCGACCGGGGCCGTGGCCTGCGGCGCGGAGCCGGGGGTCGGCGCGGAGGCCGGCCTCCCGCCCTGCGCGCACCCGGCGGCCGTGGCCGCGAGCACGAGCGCGGACAGCGCACGCTTCATGGACTTCCTCCTCGTTGCTGGAAAACGCGCGGAAGGCGAACGGCCGCGCAGGGCGGCCCCGCTTCCGTAAACAGAAGTAATGACGGATTGTACCGCGTCCCCGCGGAGCCGGTCAAGGGCGAACGTCCGTTCGGAAGGAAGGCGCGCGCGCGGGGATGTCCCCTCCGGGTGCGGGACCGCGTCCCCCTGAGGGGACGGACCGGGGGGCGCAATGCGGCGGAAACACACGATTCCCGCGATCCCGTTGCGGTTTCTGCACTTGGCACTCAAGTTGCCAAACAGAGCGGCCGTACCCAACAGGAGGACTCCCGAGATGCGTATTCGAAGCCTGCAGCTTTCTCTCGTGGTGGCGCTCGCCGCCGGCCTGGCGGCCGCCCCGGCGGACGCGCAGGGGAAGGGCAACAAGAAGGAGAAGAGCCGCACCGAGGAGGTGCGGAACCGCGAGCACAGGGACGACCGGCGGGACGAGGACCGCTGGGACGACCGCGTCCGCCTGGAGCGGCGCGAGGGCAAGCGGGTCCCCCCCGGCTGGTGCAAGGGCAAGGGCAACCCCCACAACACCCCGGAGAACTGCGGCTACGACCGCCGGGACGACCGCCGGGACGACGACCGCTACGACGACCGGCGGTACGACGACCGCCGCTCGCGCTCCTACGAGGACGCGCACCGCGCCTTCCACCGGGAGCACGACCAGGTCTGCCGCGAGCGAGCCTCGCAGCGCCCCTTCGACGCGCGCTGGCAGCTCCGGGTCCGCACCGAGTGCAAGCTGGAGCACGACCGCTGGCACGACCGCGCCGGGCAGCCGCACTGAGCGGTGCCTCGCCCGGCCGCACGGAGCTGAACGCGGAGCGGCCGCCGGGAGATCCCGGCGGCCGCTCCTTTTTCGTCGCGTCCGTCCTTCCGCGGGGCTACTGCACGGACTGCAGCTCGATGGTGACGGGCTGGCCCTGCGGCGCCTGCTTCGCGCACGTACAAACAGGGCCGTCGGCCGGCCACGGCGCGATCGGCCGGGTTCAGACGCCCGTGGCGGCGCCCTCCAGCAGCGGGGCCAGCCACCG
The DNA here is from genome assembly GCA_035936415.1 of Longimicrobiaceae bacterium. Lineage (NCBI taxonomy): Bacteria > Pseudomonadati > Gemmatimonadota > Longimicrobiia > Longimicrobiales > Longimicrobiaceae > Longimicrobiaceae bacterium. The sequence continues at coordinate 22,075 of DASYWD010000375.1, read as the reverse complement.
CCCGGTCAGGCTCTCCTCCACCTGCGCCACCTCCTCGGGGGTGCCCATCGCCACGACGCGGCCGCCCTCGGGGCCGGCGCCGGGGCCCAGGTCCACGATCCAGTCCGCGGTCTTGATCACGTCCAGGTTGTGCTCGATCAGGAGCACCGTGTGCCCGGCGTCCACCAGGTCGCCCAGGACGCGGAGGAGCTTGCGGATGTCGTCCAGGTGCAGGCCGGTGGTGGGCTCGTCCAGCACGTACAGCTTCTTGCCGCCGCGGCGCGCCCCCATCGCCAGCTCGCGCGCGATCTTGATGCGCTGCGCTTCGCCGCCGGACAGGGTGGGCGCGGGCTGCCCCAGGCGGAGGTAGCCGAGCCCCACCTGCTGCAGGTGCCAGAGCGCTTCGCCCAGCCGGTCCTCGTGCAGGAAGAAGCGGATGGCCTCGTCCACGGTGAGGTCGAGGACGTCGCGGATGCTCCGGCCGTTGTAGCGCACCTCCAGCGTCTCGGGGCGGAAGCGCGCCCCGCCGCACACCTCGCAGGGGACGTACACGTCGGCCATGAAGACCATCTCCACCTGGGTCTGCCCCTCGCCCTTGCACGCCTCGCAGCGCCCGCCCTTCACGTTGAAGGAGAAGTGTCCGGGCCCGTACCCCCGCCTCCGGGCCTCGGGGAGCGCGGCGAAGATGCGCCGCACCTCGTCGTACGCCTTGATGTAGGTGACCGGGTTGGAGCGCGGCGTCCGCCCGATGGGGGACTGGTCCACCAGCACCACCCCGCGCAGGAGCCCCGCCCCGGTGAGCGCGTCGTACCCCCCCACCGCCTCGCCCAGGTGCCGCTTGGCGCTGGTCTCCCCGCCGGAAAGCTCCCGCTCCAGCGCGCGGTACAGGACGTCGTGCACCAGCGTGGACTTGCCGGAGCCGGAGACGCCGCTCACCACGGTGAGCGTGCCCAGGGGGATCTCCACGTCCACGCCGCGCAGGTTGTGCTCCCGCGCCCCGGTGATGCGCAGCCGGGGCCCGTTCACCCCGCGGCGCCGCTCGGGGATGGCGATCTCCTCGCGGCCGGAGAGGTAGCGCCCGGTGAGGGTGTCGGCCCGGAGGATCTCCTCCAGCGAGCCCTGGAACACCAGGTCGCCGCCGCGCTCGCCGCTCCCCGGCCCCAGCTCCACCAGGTGGTCGGCAACGCGCATGGCCTCCGGGTCGTGCTCCACCATGAGCACCGTGTTCCCGGCGGCGCGCAGGCGCACCAGGAGCCGGAGGAGCCGGTCGTTGTCCGCGGGGTGGAGCCCGATGGTGGGCTCGTCCAGCACGTACAGCGTGTCCATCAGCTTGCTCCCCAGCGCGTTCGCCAGGGTGATGCGCTGCGCCTCGCCCCCGGAGAGGGTGCGCGTCTGCCGCTCCAGCGTCAGGTACCCCAGCCCCACGTCGTTCAGGAAGCCGACGCGCGCCTCCAGCTCCCGCAGGATGGGCTCGGCGATCTCCCATTCCTGCGGCCCCAGCTGCCGGGTGTCGCCTGTCGCCTGTCCCCTGTCCCCCAGCCGTTCCACCCACTCGCGCAGCCTGGCGAGCGGCAGGTCCGAGATCTCGGCGATGGTGCTCCCCGCCACCCGGACCCAGAGCGCGGCCGGGCGCAGCTTGGCCCCGCCGCAGACCGGGCAGAGCTGCGCGCTCTGGTACTGCCGCAGGAAGACGCGGATGTACTGCTTGTAGCGCTTCTCCTCCAGCGCGGTCAGGAACGGGATGACCCCCTCGAAGCCGCGCGTCCCGTGGACGACGGCGCGCCGGAACGTCTCCGGCAGCTCGGCCCAGGGGGTGTCCATCCGCACCCCCTCGCGCCTGGCGAAGTCCGTCAGCCGGCGGCGGCGGGCGTCGTAGCGCGGCTTGCTCCACGGATCCACCGCCCCCTCCTCCAGCGAGCGCGCCGGGTTGGGGACCACGAGCGTCTCGTCGTACTGCAGAACCGCGCCGAAGCCGGTGCACTCCGGGCAGGATCCGTACGGGTTGTTGAAGGAGAAGAGCTGCGGCGAGGGCCGGGCGAACTCGATCCCCGGGTGGTCCGGGCAGCGGAAGCGCTCGGTGAAGCGGAGCGGCGCCCCGTCCTCCAGGATCGCGACCGCCTCCCCCTCGCCCTCTGCGAAGGCCGTCTGCAGCGAGTCCGCCAGCCGCTCCGTGTCGGAGGGGTCCACCCGCAGCCGGTCCACCACCACCAGCAGCTCCTTCGCCTTCGTCAGGTCGATTCCCGGCTCCTCGGCCAGGTCGTCCAGGTGCAGGTCGCGCCCGTCGGCGCGGACGCGCAGGAAGCCCAGGGCGCGCAGGTTGTCCACCACCAGCGCGTGTGTGACGCGGGCGGAGAGGGGGAGCGGGAAGGCGACGGTGAAGCGCGTCCCCCCGGGGAGGGCGAGCACGGCGTCCGTGGCGCTCTGCACCGTGTCCGGGCGCACCGGACGGCCGCAGGGATGGTCCGGGTGCGTCCCGGGGCAGTAGGTGCGCCCGGCGCGCGCCCAGAGCAGGCGGAGGTAGTCGTGCACCTCCGTGGCCGTGCCGACGGTGGAGCGCGACGTCTTGGTGGGGTTGCGCTGCTCGATCGCGACCGCGGGGGAGATCCCCTCCACGCGGTCCACGTCGGGCTTCTCCATCCGCTCCAGGAACTGCTTGGCGTAGGTGGAGAGCGACTCCACGTAGCGCCGCTGCCCCTCGGCGTAGACGGTGTCGAAGGCGAGCGAGGACTTCCCGGAGCCCGACGGGCCGGTCACCACCACGAGCGAGCGGCGCGGGATGTCCAGGTCCAGGTTCTTGAGGTTGTGCTGCCGGGCCCCGCGGATGACGATGCGATCTTTCATGCCGAAAGTATACCGAAATCATTTCTGCAAGGTAAGCGGCGCGAGCGGCTTGGGGGTGCTGCATGTCCGGGGCCGCGGCTTTGTGGACCGTGGCTGTGTCGCGCGGGCGGTCGGGGGCGGGGGTGGCGCTCCGGAAAAAGCCAACTCGCTACGCTCGGACACAAGGCTTTTTCCTCCGACCACCCCCGCCCCCTCCCTGCGGCCCTCTCCGTGGGGGTGCCGAACGGCCCGCGGGACGGTAGCTTCTCGGGATGTCATTGGCCGAATCGCTCTACGTGGCCGCGCTGCGCGCGGCCTCCCCCGCCCTCCCGCTCCTCGCGCGCGGGAGGGGGAAGCTGGCGCAGGGGATCCGCGGGCGCCGCTGCGTGCTGGACCGCATGGAGGCGTGGGCCTTCACCGAAAAGGACGCGGCGCGGCCGCTGGTGTGGTTCCACGCGCCCAGCGTGGGCGAGGGGCTGCAGGCCCGCGCGGTTGTGGAGGCGTTCCGCGCGCGGCGGCCGGACGCGCAGGTGGTGTATACCTTCTTCTCCCCGTCGGCGGAGCGGTTCGCCATGACCGTCCCCGCCGACTTCGTCGACTTCCTCCCCTTCGACTTCCCTGGCGACGTGCGCCGCGCGCTGGAGCTGCTGCGCCCGGACGTGCTCGCCTTCTCCAAGACGGACGTGTGGCCCGTGCTCAGCCGCGAGGCGAAGCGCCGCGGCGTCCGCATGGCGATGCTGAGCGGCACCCTCCCGGCGTCGTCCAGCCGCCTCTCGGGGGCGGCGCGGGCGCTGTTGGGGCCCGCCTACGCGCGGCTGGACCGCGTCGCGGCGATCTCCATCGCGGACGCGGACCGCTTCGGCGCGCTGGGGGTCCCCCCGGAGCGCCGAACCGTGATGGGCGACGCGCGCTTCGACCAGGTGTGGACGCGCGCGGCCGGCGTGGACCGCGGCGCCCCTCTCCTCCGCGCCGTCGCCTCGCCGGACCGCCCCGTGCTCGTGGCCGGCTCGACCTGGCCCCCGGACGAGGAGCGGCTACTCCCCGCGCTGCGCGCCTGCATCGACGCCGACGCCCCCGTGAAGCTGCTCCTGGTCCCGCACGAGCCCACCCCGGAGCACCTGAAGGAGACCGAGGCGCTGCTGGACCGCCACGCCCTGCGGCACGCCCGCCTTTCCGCCGTGGAGGCGGGCGCCATCGCCGCGGACGTGGTGCTGGTGGACCGCATGGGCGTCCTGGGCGACTTGTACGGTGCCGGGGACCTGGCCTACGTGGGCGGCGGCTTCGGGACGGCGGGACTGCACTCCGTGCTGGAGCCCGCGGCGTTCGGCCTCCCGGTGCTCTTCGGCCCACGGCACGCCAACGCGCGCGAGGCCGGTGAGCTGGTGGAGGCCGGAGCCGCCTGGGCGATGGCTGACGGGGACGAGCTGGCCGCGCGCCTGCGGGTCCTGCTGGACCGGGAGGCGGAGCGCCGCGCGGCGGGGGAGCGGGCGCGGGCGTACGTGCGGGCGGGGCTGGGCGCGGCGGAGCGGGGAGCGGAGGTGGTGGCGGCGTTGATGGGAGAATGACGGAGGTCCCCTCCCCCGGAGCACCCGGGGAAGGGGACCTCGCTGCTACGACGGGGAATTCAGCCGCCGGTAGCGCCCCCCCGATCTCCCTCGGCCTGCGAGGGCTTGTCGGCCTGCCCCTCAGTGCGGCGGACCTCCTCCTCCGGGACCGGCCGTTCCGGCGCGGGCGCATCCTGCTCCCCCGAGGGCTTCGGGCTCTTCCCCTGCTCCTGCTCGTCTCTCGCCACGTTCACCTCTCCGGTCGTTGATGCTCGTCTCCCCCGGCATCCGCTCCGCCGGACGCGGGGAGCACCTGCGTCTCGTCGGGCCGTACCGGCGGCGTCTCCACCACCCGGTCCTCCGACGGCTCGTGGGTGCGGGGCGGAAGCCCCATGATCCGGCGCAGGTCCGCCTCGTCCACCACCTCCACCTCCAGGAGCCGCTGCGCGAGCACCTCCAGGATGTCCCGATCCGCCACCAGGATCTCCCGCACGCGGCTGTACGTCCCCTCCACGATCCCGTGGATCTCGCGGTCGATGGTGCGGGCCGTGTCCTCGGAGTAGTTCCCGCCGCCGCCGTCCCCGTCCGCGCCCGGGAGGAACTGCGCCCGCCGCGGCCCGGAGTAGTTGATGGGCCCCAGCTCGCGCGACATCCCGTACTCCGTCACCATCCGGCGCGCCAGGTCGGTCACCCGCTCCAGGTCGTTCCCCGCCCCGGTGGAGATCTCGTCGAAGACGATCTCCTCGGCCACCCGCCCGCCGAGCAGCACCGCCACGCGGTCCATCAGCTCCTGCTTCGTGAGGAGATAGCGGTCCTCGGTGGGGAGCTGCTGCGTGTAGCCGAGCGCCGCCACCCCGCGGGGGATGATGGAGATCTTGTGCACCGGGTCCGCCGTGGGGACCCGCTCCGCCACGATGGCGTGCCCCGCCTCGTGGTACGCGACGATGGTGCGCTCCTTGTCGTTGATCAGGCGGTTCTTCTTCTCCAGCCCCGCCACGATCCGGTCCACCGCGTCGTCGATCTCGCGCATGGTCACGGCGGGCTTGTCGCGGCGGGCGGCCAGGAGCGCCCCCTCGTTGAGCAGGTTCTGCAAGTCCGCGCCCACGAAGCCGGGGGTGCGCCGCGCGATCCGGTCGAGCTGGACGTCGGGCGCCAGCTTGATGTCCTTGGCGTGGATCCGCAGGATCGCCAGCCGGCCGTTCACGTCGGGGCGGTCCACCAGCACCTGCCGGTCGAAGCGGCCGGGGCGCAGGAGCGCCGGATCGAGGATCTCCGGGCGGTTGGTGGCGCCCATGATGATGACGCCCATGTGCGGGTCGAAGCCGTCCATCTCCACCAGGAGCTGGTTCAGCGTCTGCTCCCGCTCGTCGTTCCCGCCCATGATCCCGCCCTGCGAGCGGGCCTTCCCCAGCGCGTCCAGCTCGTCGATGAAGATGATGCACGGCGCCTGCGCCTTGGCCTGCGCGAACAGGTCGCGCACCCGCGCCGCGCCCACACCCACGAACATCTCCACGAACTCCGCCCCGGAGATGGAGAAGAAGGTGACCCCCGCCTCCCCCGCCACCGCCCGCGCGATCAGCGTCTTCCCGGTTCCCGGGGGACCCACCAGGAGCACGCCCTTGGGGATCTTGGCCCCCAGGTTGGCGAACTTCTCCGGCGTGCGCAGGAACTCCACGATCTCCACCAGCTCCTGCTTCGCCTCGTCCACGCCGGCCACGTCGTCGAAGGTGACCCCCGTCCCCTCCTCGCCCACGATCCGGGCGCGGCTCTTCCCCACCGTGAGCACCCCCTGCGTGGGGTTCATCCGGCGCAGGATCCAGAACCAGAATAGGAGGATCAGCGCGAGCGGGAGGAGCCAGCCCAGCACGCCGGAGAGCCAGTTGGGCGGCATCCCCGCAACCCTGACCCCGCGCGCTTCGAGGAGGGGAACCAGCGTGTCGTCGGTGATCCCGGTGCGGATCACCCTCCAAGCCCGGACCTCGTCGGCCTTCTGGATGGAGTCGATGGGCTCCGCGTGGATGACCGCCTCGCCCAGGCGCACCCCCTTCACGTGCCCGGCGCGGACCTGCTCCTTGAACTCGCTGTAGAGGATCTCCTTCTCTCCCTGCCCCGCGAGCAGGTAGTTGATGGCCACCAGCGCCATGAAGGCGAAGACGAGGTAGCCCACCGAGAACCGGGTCTTCCGGTCGTCCAGTGGGCCCCCGGGGCCGCGGCCGTTCCGGCGGTCGGGCGTGCCCCGACGGTCGTTCGGTCTGTTGCGGCGGTCGTTTGGGAACTTCGTGCCGTCTGCCATGAGGCCCAGGCGGGCGCAAGACTCGGACCATGGTCCGCCCCGTCAGGGCGCCGGCCCGGCGCCCCGAACGCAAGCAGCGGCCCCGTTTTCGTTTACGTCTGCTCCAACGGAAACGGCGCCCGTCCCGGGGAGGGACGGACGCCGTGGGCTGCTCGTGGGGCGGGCTACTGGGCAGGAGTCCCGCCGCCGGGGTCGGGATCCTCGCTCCCGGCAAATCCGGACACGAAGATCCGGGCGATGAGGATCGCGCCCACCGCTATGGCCCCGACCATCAGGATGGAGCGGCGGCGGCTCAGCGTCCGCTCCTCCACCGAGGCGATCGCGGACCGGGGGATGGTCACCGACTCGCCGCGCCAGGGAGCGTCCACGCCACTCTGCTCCTCCGTGACCCGCACGAACATCTGGATGGCGTCGTCGTGGACCTCGCCGACGTCGCCCTCGATGGCCACCACCCGCGGCCCCACCTGGCGCGCCACCTCGTCCGAGCCACCCGGCGTGAGCCGGACGACCACCCGGCTCCGGGGGGCCGGGTCGTTCCCCTGCAGCGGCACGTTGTTGAAGCACCCGGAAAGGAGCACGCACGGGAGGACGAGTGCAGACACGCACCGGATCCACCCGAGCCGTCGGCGCTCCGGGCGCGGAAGCTCCGCGTGGGAAGACAGGTCTCGCATGGTCGTTCGATCGGAGGGGCAAGGGGAACGGTCCGGCTGCCCCTGGGGTGGCCGGACCGTTCGTGCTACGTTCCGTCGGCCTGCGGTACGATCAGCAGGGGTTCGGGTCGTTCCAGTTCCGCGCCGGCGCCTTCGACGGCAGCGGGATGTTGGGGTTGTTCTGCCGCTCGGTGAGGCCGTACACCCAGCGCGCCGGGATCATCGACGCGGAGGTGAAGTTCGGCCCGCCGGGCGTCAGCTTCGGGTAGCAGGTCCGCTTCCAGTCGTTCCACACCTCGATGTTCTGGAACATCGCGATGTACTTCTCCTCCGCGACCTGCTCGAAGGTGATCGGACCCGCGAGGGCCGGCATCCCGAGCGCGGTACGAACGTTGTTCACGTTCTGGAGCGCCCCGACCGGGTCGCCCAGCCGGAACTTGGCCTCGGCCATGATCAGCTGGGTCTCCGCCCAGGTCACGAGGGGCTGCCGGAAGGTGAACTGCAGCCGGGTCTCCTTGTCCACCGTGGACATGGGCTGCGAGTTGGTGCGCCCGAACTGGTCCGCGCCCCGGTACTGCCCGTCGCCCGCGGGATCGAAGTACCCGGCCAGGCGCGGATCGCCCGCACGGCCCTTGAGCATGTCGATCAGCACCCGGTTCGCCGTCAGGTCCTGCCGGGCCCCCAGGAACTGCGCCCAGATGTTGGCCTTGGTCAGCTCGTTGTCGTGCAGCGTGCGGAAGTTGCCCGGCGCCCGCCCGTGAACCGCGTCCGCGACCGAGGTGGGCGCCTCGTTGATCCCCTGCTGCGCCGCCGCGAGCGCCGCCTCGTAGGCGGGCCGCCCCAGCCGCTCGGCGGTGTGCATGTGGAAACGGGCCTTCAGGGTGTACGCCGCGCGCCGCCACCGGCCGGCGTTCCCGCCGTACACCAGGTCCACGTTGGCGGGCATCGTGGAGGGGCCGCCCAGGAGCGCGATGGCCTCGTCCAGCACCTTCTGGACATCGGCGTACACCTGCTGCTGCGGGTCCAGGTTCGGCGTCGGGTTGTTGGGGTCGAGTGCCTCACGGTATGGGATGTCTCCCCAGCCCGCGGCGGCCATGCCGATGGTGAACGCCTCCCAGACCTTGACGATCCCCTCCAGCTTCTGGTCGCCGGCCTCGCGGGCCATCGCCTGCACCCTCCGCATGTCCAGCAGGCCACCGCCCCCGTACACGTTGGCGAACCAGCCGTTGAACTCCGACTCGCCCATCGTGTACGCGCTGCCGTAGTCCGCCTGCTGGTTGTTCGTCCCGGACAGCTGCTGCGTGTAGTAGGCGGAAGTGCGGGCCAGCTGTCCCTCCTGCTGCACGAACTGGTTGGCCTGGATGCCCACGAAGAGCTGCGACGCGCTCGCCGTGGTCGGGTTGTTGGGGTTCTCAGTGAGCCCCGGGCCGGTGAGGAAGTCGGTGCACCCGACGACCCCCAGGCTCAGGGCGAGCACTCCCGCCAGCTTTGCCGATCTATGCATGGATCAACCGCTCCTGTTCAGTAGTTGAGGCCGACGGAGAAGACCAGGGTGCGGGCGGTGGGGTTGACCCACCAGTCGATCCCGCGGTTCCCCACCGAGGCGCCGCCGACGTTGACCTCCGGGTCGAAGCCCGTGTATTCGGTCCACAGTGCCAGGTTCCGGCCGGCGACGCGGGCATCGATGCTGCTCAACCCGGTGGCGCGCTTCACCCACGGCTGGTCGAAGGTGTAGGCCAGCGCCACCTCGCGCAGACGGGTGAAGGAGCCGTCCTCCTGGAACTGCGCGGCGGGGCCGCCGATGTGCCCGAGGCCGGAGCCGCTGAACCAGTTCTCACCCAGGACGACCGGCTTGTTGGCGCCCGGCCCGACGACCGCCCCCGGGAAGAAGTCCGAGCCGAAGGTGCGCTGCTGACCGCGGATCTCGGTGTCCTTGTGCGTCCCGTACTGGTACATGGAGGCACGGGTCATGTTCTGCACGGTGCCGCCCTGGCGGGTCTCCACCAGCGCGCTCAGCCGCAGGCCGCGGAAGCCCAGCTCCGCGTTCAGACCGCCGGTCCAGTCCGGGTTGGGGTCGCCGATTACCCGGACGTCCGGGTCGCGGATCGGGAACCCGTTCTCGGCGATGTAGAGGGCGCCGTTCGGGGCGTTGGCCGCCTTGCAGGCGTCCACCACGAACTGGCGGGTGTCCTGCCCGCAGCGGGCGAAGTCCTGCCCGCGGAACACGCCCAGCGGGTGCCCGACCACGGCGTTGGTGGTGCGGCCGCCGAACGACTGGGCCTGGAAGAAGCCCGCCACCGTCACCAGGGTGTCGCCCAGGCTCAGGAGCTCGTTCCGGTTGCGCGCCCACTGCAGCCCGACGTTGAAGGTCAGGTCGCGGGTCTCGACGGCGCGCACATTGAGGTTCGCCTCCCAGCCGCGGTTCTCGACCTCGGCGGCGTTCAGCGCGACGCCCGAGAACCCGGTGGAGTGCGCGGTCGGGACGTTGAGGATCACGTCCTCGCCGTGCTGGCGGTAGTACGTGACGCTGATGTCGGAGCGGGCGTTGAACAGGCCCAGGTCCAGCCCCGCCTCCAGCTCGCCGACGCGCTCCGGCTTGATCCCCGGGTTCCCACGGTTGGCCGCGGAGTACAGCCCGCCGACGCCGCCCAGCGTGGGGTTGAGCACGGAGCCCGGGTTGAAGTCGACGACGTTGTTGCCGGTGACGATGTCCTGCTGCAGGTAGAACGCCGGCTGCTGACCGCTCTCACCGTAGGCGACGCGAGCCTTGCCGATGCTCACCAGCGACTCCGGGAGCCCGAAGGTGCGGGAGAAGCTCCACGCCGCCTGGGCACGCGGGTACCAGGCACGGTTGGTCTCGGGACCGAAGCGCGAAGAGCCGTCGTTCCGGATGCCGGCCGTCAGGAAGAGCTGGTCGGCGACGTCCATCGTGCCCTGCACGAAGTACCCCTCCAGGCGTCCGCGCTGCTCGAGGTCGTTCGGCGCGTCGCGGGTTACGGTGTTCGCGAGCTTGAACGGCGTCGGGGCGATCAGCTCACGGCCGGTGACGTACACCTGGCGGAAATAGGACTCGTTCAGGTTCTGGCCGAGGCTGATGGTGCCGGCGAGGTTGTTCCCCAGCGAGTAGTCGGCGTTGACCACCAGGTTGTGGTCGAGCACCCGGTCGTAGAACTGCCAGCGGGTCAGCGAGCCGCCCGACTCGGCGCCCGAGACCTGCTTCGGGTACCCGCTCATCCGGTCGTCGCTGGTGTAGTCCACGCCCAGGTTGTACCGAACGCCCAGCCAGGAGAGCGCCTGCCAGTCGAGGTTGACGTTCCCGGTGGTGCGGTAGGTCTGCGCCAGGTTCTTGATCTCGTTGATGGCGTAGAACGGGTTGTCGAACCCGCGGTTGGCGACCTCCGCCGTGGGGCCCGGGTTGGGGAAGCGCCAGCTGCGGTGGAAGCCGGTGACGGGGTGCAGGTACTCCTTGTTGTTGAACTCGGCCGGGCTGCGGCCGGCGCCCAGGAGGAGGCCGTTGACCGAGTTGCCGCGCTCGATGAACGAGCCGTCGGTCTGCGCGTACGAGAAGTTCCCGCCGACATTGAAGTTGTCGCGCATGCGGTGGGTGCCGTTCAGGCGCACCGTGTAGCGCTCGTACTTGTCGTTGTCGGTGACGATGAAGCCGTCGTGGTTGAGCGCGCTCCCGGACAGGTAGAACGTGGTGCGCTCGCTCCCGCCGGAGACGGACAGGCTGTTCTCCCAGGCCCGGCCGGTCTCGTACAGTTCGCCGATGTGGTCGTAAGTGGGTGTCCCCTCGGGGATCGTCGGGCCCCAGCTGAAGAAGCCGGCGCTCAGGAAGCAGTTCGTCTGCCCGCCCGGTACGCAGGTGGTCGGCGTCTTCCCCTGGGTCCCGACGCCGAACGTCCGCTGCGTCTCGACCAGGTTGAGCGGCCGGTCGGTCTGGAGCGAGGAGCGCAGGGCGTAGGTGGTCCGCCCCGGACGTCCGCGCTTGGTGGTGATCAGGATCGCCCCGCCCGCACCCGCGGCCGCGCCGTAGATGGAGGTGGCAGCCGGCCCCTTGAGGATCTCGATGCTCTCGATGTCGTCCGGGTTGAACGCCATCATCGGGTTGGAGACCGCGCCGCCGGCAAGGGCCGACTGAGCCCCAGTAATGATGTTTCCGGCGACACGGGTCTCGTTGTTCACCGGCATGCCGTCCACCACGAAGAGCGGCTGGCCCGTCCCGGAGATGGTGGTGGTGCCGCGGATGCGGATCGCGGTCCCCGCCCCGGCCTCACCGCCCTGCTGGGTGGTCTGCACGTTCGCCACGCGCCCGGCGAGCGCCTGCACCACGTTGGGCTCGGCGGAGCGGGCGATCTCCTCGCCGGAGACGGAGGCGCGCGTCGTGCCCAGGCGCTCGGCCCGGGTCTCGGTGCCCGCGCCCGTGACCACGATGGCCTCAAGCTGCAGCGGGTCGGCCGCGAGCTGGAAGTTCTGCGTGAGGCTGGCGCCCGGCGTCAGCGTGATGGTCCGCGACTGCTGCGCGAGGCCCACCTGCGACGCCACGAGCTGCACCTGCTGCCCGGCGCGCACGCGCGCACCCGGGACCACGAGACGGTAGGTGCCGTCCTCGCCCGTAACCACCCCGACGCTGAGCGCGGGGATGCGCACGGAGGCGGTCGCGACGCCGGCCCCGCCCTCGCGCGTGACCCGTCCGGAAATCGTCACCGGCTCCTGCCCCAGCAGCGACGCAGGCGCGAGCGTCAGTGCCAGGCAGGCCATCCAGAGCCAACGAATCGTTCTCATTCCCGCTCTCCTTGGTTGTGGCGGTTCATAACCCAACAGGCTGGAAGACGGCTTACACGGCATCCGCGAGGTGCGGCGCCGCAGGTGGGGGGCTCCCTTCGGAAACGGAAGAACGCAGGGGCCCTTCACGACGAAACGTCCGGCGGAATCTCCTCCTTGGCTGCTTGCTGGATGGAGTGGCGGGCGGTAGCGCCCGGCTGGCTATGCGAACACATACAGCTACTGGCCTGCGATGGAGCCGAACCGACGGGATTTGCGAACCACGGGAAGGAAACGAGTCCCGGCGCGCCGCCCTACCGAAAGGAAGGAGATAGGGAACAACGGCAGAGTTTTCCGGAACAGCTAAATATTTGCGGACGAGACGTGGGGTGTCAAGCCCCGCCCCCGCCCGCGTGACCGACCATCTGCATCGCCCGGAGGAGGGCGCGCGCCTTGTTCAGGGTTTCCTCGTACTCCGCAGCGGGAACGGAGTCGGCCACGACGCCTGCGCCTGCCTGCACGTGGGCCTGTCCGCCCTGCACCACCACGGTGCGGATGGCGATGGCGGTGTCCATCGTCCGCCCCCCGTGCGCGAAGTAGCCGACGGCCCCGGCGTACGGCCCGCGCCGGGAGGGCTCCAGCTCGTCGATGATCTCCATCGCGCGCACCTTGGGCGCGCCGGAGACCGTCCCCGCCGGGAACGACGCGCGCAGCACGTCCACGGCCGAGAGCCCGTCGCGCAGGTCGCCCTCCACGGTGGAGACCAGGTGCAGGACGTGGGAGTACTTCTCGATCGCCATCCGCTGGGGGACGCGCACGCTCCCGTAGCGGGCCACGCGCCCCACGTCGTTCCGGCCCAGGTCCAGGAGCATCAGGTGCTCCGCCTTCTCCTTGGCGTCGGCCAGGAGGTCCCCGGCGAGCGCGGCGTCCTCCTCCTCGCTCGCGCCGCGGCGCCGCGTGCCGGCGATCGGGCGGACCGTCACCTTTCCCTCCTCCAGGCGCACCATCACCTCCGGCGACGAGCCGACGAGCTGGAAGCCGTCCAGGTCCAGGTAGAAGAGGTACGGCGAGGGATTCAGCGTCCGGAGCGCCCGGTACAGCTCGAACGAGGGGACCTCCAGCGGGAGCGAGAGCCGCTGCGACAGCACCACCTGGAAGGCGTCCCCGGCGCGGACGTACTCCTGCACGCGGCGCACCGAATCCTCGAAGTCCTCCCGAGTGAAGGTGCTCCGGAACGGCGGGTCCTCGGCCGCGGGACTCCCCAGGGAGAGCGGGGCGGGCGCCGCGCCCCGCCGGATGCGCTCGACGGCGGCGTCCACCTCGGCGGCCGCGGCATCGTAGCGGCGGCGCAGCTCCGCCTCGTCCGCCCCCTCCGTCTCCACTCCCGCCACCGCGCGCGCGCGCCCGAAGAGGTTGTCGATGGCGACGACCACTCCGGTGAGCATGAAGAGCGCGTCGGGAAGGCCGAGCCCCTCGGCCGGGGCGTCCGGGAGGCGCTCCACGTGGCGCACCACGTCGTACCCGAAGAACCCCACCGCCCCGCCCCAGAAGCGGGGGAGCCCCGGCGCCTCGGCGGGGGCGTACCGCCCCACCAGGCGCTCGAACTCCGCGAGCGGGTCGGGGGATCGCTCCCCCTCCCGCCACCCCTCCCCGGGGGTCCAGCGGTCGATGCGGTCTCCGACCAGGCGCCAGGCGGAGCGGGGCTCCGTCCCCAGGAAGGTGTACCGCGCCCAGCGCTCGCCGCCCACGACCGACTCCAGCAGGAAGCCGAACGGGGGACGGGCGAGCTTGTGGTACGCGGTGACCGGCGTGTCGGTGTCGAAGAGGAACTCCCGGGACACCGGGACGAGCGTCGCCTCGCGCGCCGCGCTCAGGAACTCGGGAAAGGACGGCTGGAGCTGCATGGCGTCGCGGGGCGCTTCCGGGCGTGGAGGGAACGGGCGTGAAATCTCCGGCGGCGCTCCCCGGCTGTCAACGTTCCGCCGCATCCGGCTTGCGCGGGTGGGCGGGACCTGCGATGATGCCGCAACCCGAACCCGGAGCCAGCAAGCCCATGACGCATCGCACCCTCCTCGCGGCCGTGCTCCTTTCCGCTGCCGCCGCCCTCCCCGCGGCTTCGCAGGCGCCGGGAAGGCTCCTGTCGGTGTCGGTGGAACCGTACGTCGGCTACGGGTTCTTCGGCACGCTCCCCACCCGGGACGCCAGGCTGGAGGGCGACTGGATGCTCGGAGCCCGCGCGGGGCTCCGGCTGCTGCCGCAGTGGTCCGCCTTCGGCGACTTCCGGCGCTCCACGCCCCGCGTGACGGGGCGGCTCCCCTTCGGGGTGGTCGTGCACGGCGAACACGTCACGGTGGAGCACTGGAGCGCCGGCCTGGCCTACTCGCAGGTCCCCCGCGGCGGCGCGGAGGGGATGCTCCCCCTGGCCCTGGAGGCGGGGGTGGGCCAGGCCCGCTACGAGGGGGGACCCACCGACCTGGCCCTGAACCTGGGGATCTCCAGCGGCATCGCGTTCTCTCCCAACCTGGCGATCCGCTACGGCGCGAACAGCTACGTCTCCAACTTCGACGGGGACCGCGGGTGGACGAACCAGGTCTTCCTCACCGTCGGGGCGCAGCTCTCGCTGTGACCCGTCCTGCGCCCGGAGCGCCGGAAGGGGTCCTCAGATCCAGCGCCTGCGGCGGAAGTACGTGAACAGCCCCCCTCCCACCACCAGCATCACCCCCAGGGCCCAGGCGTACCCCAGGGGCCAGTGCAGCTCGGGCATCACGTCGAAGTTCATCCCGTAGATCCCGGCGATCCACGCCATGGCCATGAGGATGATGGACCACGCCGCCATCAGCCGCATGGTGTGGTTCAGCCGGTTGGACGCGGCCGACAGGTACGCGTCCACCACCGCCGCCAGCAGCTCGCGGAGCGCGTCGATCTCCTCGGTGACGCGCATGACGTGGTCGTGGACGTCCTGGAAGTACGGGATCAGCTCCGGGCGCAGGAACGGGACGTCGCGGCGCAGCAGCGAGGTGAACAGCTCCCGCTGCGGGGCCACCACCCGGCGGAACAGCGTCAGCTCGCGGCGAACGCCGAGCACGTCGTGCAGCCCGCCGCCGGGGTCCGGGTCGGCGAGCATGGCCTCCTCCATGTCCTCCAGCCGCTCGGAGAAGTGGTCGAGCACGGGGAAGTACCCGTCCACGATGCCGTCCAGGAGCGCGTGGGCGATGGCCCCCGTGTCGCGGAAGTGGCCCGGCGCCGCGCGCCAGCGGGCCACCACCTCGGCCACCTGCCCGATCTTCTGGTCGTGGACGGTGACGACGAAGCGCTCGCCGAGGAAGATGTGGATCTCGTTGAGCGCCATCCGCTCCCGGTCGGGGTTGATGCGGGTGGCGTAGAGGACCAGGAAGAAGTAGCCCGGGTAGCGGTCCACCTTGGGGCGCTGCCGCCCGCGGATGCAGTCCTCCACCGCGAGCGGGTGGAAGTGCAGGGTGTCGCGCAGGAACGCGGCTTCCGCCTCCTCCGGGCGGACGAGGTCGATCCAGACCACCTCCTCCGCCGGCTCGGTCCGCCCCGGCCCGCAGCGCTCGCGGAAGAGGCGGACCGCCTCGTCCACCGGGACGGCGTGCACGCCCTTGGGGCCGGACGCCCAGGCGTGGACCTCGGCCCGGAGCGGGAGGGCGTCGACGTCGAGCGGCGCGCCGGGGCCCAGCTCACGGCCGGCGGGCACGGCGGCGCTCGTATGAGGGGATGGTGTCGGTCACGAACGCCGTCGCGACCTCGAAGAGCCCGAAGGCGAGGTGCGGGATCCAGACGCGCTCGTCGAACCCCAGCACCCAGGGGGAGGCGGCCAGCACGATCCCGCCGATGGCGTCCAGCCACAGGTGCACGGTCATCTGCAGCCGCTTCACCGCGCCCAGCTCGTAGTCGGTGAAGAGGCTGTACAGGATCGCCCCTCCGCCCACCGCCACCGGGACCCAGGTCTCCGCCCCGCCCTGCGCGAAGCCGAGGAGCCAGGGGGAAGCGGCGACGAGCGCGCCGACCAGGTAATCCAGGAATCCGTGCACACGGGTGGAAAGCCGCATCCGCTCCGTCTCCTCCGCTGGGGGTGGGCGCGCCGCCGGCCGGCCCGCTCCGCGCCGCCGGGTGCAAGCGCCGCGCCGGCCCTAGCGCCAGCGCTCCAGGATCCCGGCGCTGTCCGCGCCGGGGAAGCGGTCCGGGTGGAACGCGGCGGCGAGGGCTTCGATCCCCCGCACCACGCGCGGCCCGGAGCGGCTGAAGAAGGCGCTGTGCCCCACCCACGCCCTCCCCTCGTCCGCCACCCCGCCCGCCAGCGCGCGGAGGCGCTCCCGGCTGCGGTCGGCGTCGGCGCGGGCGTGCTCCATGTCGTAGCCGCAGGGGAGGAGGAGCAGCAGCTCCGGGTCCAGGCCCTCCACCTCGCCCCAGGGCACCTGCAGCGAGCGCCCCCCTGCCTTCCCCAGCAGGCACTCGCCGCCGGCCCGCTCCACCATCTCCGGCACCCAGTGCCCCGGCGCGAACGGGGGATCCAGCCACTCCAGTGCGAGCACCCGGGGACCGGGACGGCCCGCCACCCGCTCCGCGACGGCGTCCATCCGCTCCCGCAGCCGCGCCACGGCCTCCGCGCCGGCGCGGGGCTCCCCAGCCGCCTCCGCCACCTGCCGCACCGTCTCCAGGATCCCGTCCAGGGTGTGCGCGTCCAGCGACAGCACCACGGGCGCCCCAGGGAGCTCCCGCACCGCCTCCTGCACGGAGCCGGTGGGGACGGCGCACACCTCGCACACTCCCTGGGTGAGAATGAGGTCCGGGCGCAGCTCCCGCAGGAGGGCGCGGTCCACCTCGTACACGCTCCCGAACTCCGCCATGCAGCGGCGCACCGCGGCGTCGATCTCGCCGCTTGTGAGACCCGCCGGGTCGAAGCGCGAGCGGCTGGCGCGCGGGAGGCGGAGCGCCTCCGGCGGATGGTCGCACTCGTGGGAGATCCCGACGAGCCGGTCCTGGAGCCCCAGCGCGTAGACGATCTCGGTGGCGCTGGAGAGCAGCGAGACGATCCTCAAAGGCGATCCTCCGGTGGAAGTGGCACGCGAGCGAAGATGCGCGCCGCGGCCCCGCCCGCGCAACCGGGGCGCCCCTCCCCCGCGCCTTGTGGCGGCGAGGCCGACGATCTACTTTCCGCGCTCTCGAACCCCGACCCCGGAGGCCCCGCATGCAGATCATCCGCGCGCCGCGCGTCACCGTAATCGCCCGCCAGGAGTTCGTCTACCCGGAGCACATCCGCTGGGAGAGCGACAGCGAGGTCGCGGGCGAGGTCGTCGCGGAGTTCGCGGGGCGGCTGTGCTACCTGAGCTTCGGCGAGGACGCGGGGCTGGAGGGGGGGCACCGCACCATCCCGGGGCGCACGAGCAACGAGTCGTACCTGGCGAACATCCTCAAGGTGAAGCACGGAAGCGTGCTGGAGCACGCCGTGTGGTCGCTGCTCATCGAGGGGGTGAGCCGCTCGCTCACGCACGAGCTGGTGCGGCACAGAGCCGGTATGGGATACTCTCAGCTGAGTCAACGGTACGTAGACGAATCGCAGATCGGCTTCGTCCTTCCCCCGGAGATCGAAGAGAGCACTCCGGAGTTCGACACCTGGAGGGAGGCGTGCGAGCACTCGCTGGGGGCTTACAGAAGGCTTCTCGACCAGTTGACGGAAAAGGTAGGCGACGACGGTCCGGCAACGATGCGGAAGAAGCGCGCGCGGGAGGCATCGCGCTCCGTGCTCCCGAACGCAGCCGAGACTAAGATCGTAGCGACGGGGAACGCCCGCGCCTGGCGTCACTTCTGCGAGATGCGGGGAAGCGGGTCGGCCGACAGGGAGATCCGGCGCCTTACCGCGGTGGTCCTGAGGCTCCTCCAGGCGGAGGCCCCCAACATCTTCGGCGATATGCGCCTGGTACCGCACACCGATGGGACCGAGGTCGTGGAGACCCTCAACCCCAAGGTCTGACGGGCCAGACCGATTGGACTGGAGGTACGCCGCAGCCAATGCCAATGCCGATGCCCAGGGCGCCGCAGAACCTGGCCGTGGAGCGTGCTGGGATTCTCGCCGTCGCGGCCGAGGTCAACCGGCTGGGGCTGATCTGGCGGGAGACCACAACGTCCGACGTCGGCATCGATGGGCAGATTGAGTTCGTCAACGACGCAGGTGAGGCGATTGGCCAGCTGGTGGCGGCGCAGGTCAAGAGCGGCCTCTCGTACTTTCATGACAACGGGCGGGAATGGCGGTTCTACCCGGATCCGAAGCATAGATTCTACTGGGAGCGCTTCCCGATCCCGGTTCTCGTCTTCCTGCACTCTCCGGCGGACGGCGCGACGTACTGGGCCGACGCGCGGCAGGCCCTCAGGAGCCCGGAAAGGTCGTCGTCGGCGTACATAGCGGTACCGAAGCAAAACCGGCTGCAGGATGCGACTCGCGAGCAGCTTTTCTCCACGGTCGGTGCATCTTCGCTCCCGTTTCTGGCGATCGACGACGTTCTTCGGACGATGGTGGCAGCCACTTCGGGGAACGCCTCATTCCCGCTTTCGTACTTCGACCTGTTCGCCAACGGCCTGACGAATATCGCGCGGTCCGTCTACTTCGGGATGGACCTTGCGGTGGAAGTCGCGACCGAGATCCTTGCCGACGCCGAGATTGAGGCGGGACTCGGGGTGGGACCGGGGGAGCACGACTTTCTCTTCGGGTATGTCCTGTTCCTGGTCGAGCAGCACCTGGCCGACGTCAACGTCTCGGACTGCCTGACCTACTGGTACGGCCAGGAGATGCAGCCGACGTTCGTCGCGCCGTTGACTTCACGGGGGAGGGCACTGGTTCGGCTGATCGACGACTGGCAGCGCGGGTTCGAGTCCGAGGGCTACCTGGAGGGGCGATCGGGTGCACGCGTCGCGCAGGAAGACTTCGTGAGGATGGCCTTCACCCCGTCGCACTACGCCCGCATGCCGATCATTCAGGAGTTCCAGCGGCTGGTCGCGTCAAGGCGTGGCCCGCGTGCGTGAGAACCCCGTGCTTGCGGGAGCCTCCCCAGCGCAGGATCACCGCTCCGGCGCACCCGCGGGCGGGTTGACGCGGCGACAGGCGCGGTGGTAGCTTCCGCGCCGAACAACCGTTCGAACGGGCCTCGGTGTGGCACCCGGGCCTCGTCGTCGATCAGGGAAGGATGACGGGAGTTCTGGGGGTGCCGAAGCACCGCGACCCATTCACGGAACACGAGGATCGCACATGGCCCGATTCACGGACGAGGAGCTGAAGGAGAAGGTCCAGAACGGCTTCATCGTGGAGTACCCGGACGACATGACGGAGGGGTACCGCAACGCCCTGATCGTCCAGCTCCTGGTGCAGGCCGACACGGAGCTGATCTCCGCCCCCGCCTACTTCGGCGCGGCGAAGGACGCCCCGTCCACCAACACCATGGTCTCCGCCACGGCCATCATCCAGGACGAGCTGGCGCACGCCAACATCGCCTACCGTCTCCTGGAGGACCTGGGGATGGACAAGGAGCAGCTCGTGTACGGCCGCCAGCCGCACGAGTTCAAGCACCCCTACGGCTTCGACCACCCGCTGGAGAACTGGGCGGAGCTGGTGGTGGCGAACGGGCTGTACGACCGCGCCGGGATCACCCTGCTGGGCGACGTCTTCAAGAACACCTCCTACGGCCCGCTCAAGCGCGCGCTGGTGAAGGTGGACCAGGAGGAGACCTTCCACCTCCGCCACGGCGAGATGTGGATGAAGCGGCTCGCCGGCGCGGGGGGCGAGGCCAAGGAGAAGGTGCAGCGCGCCGTCGACTGGATGTTTCCCATGGCGGTGGAGTGGTTCGGCCTCCCCGACGACATGAAGCGGCACTCCGGCCAGCTGGAGTACCGGCTCAAGGGGATGACCAACGACGAGCTGCGGCAGACTTGGATGAAGAGCACGGTCCCGCTCTGCGAGTCCATCGGCGTGAAGGTGCCGGCCCACTGGAGCGAGGAGGAGCAGAAGTTCGTCCTCGACTATGCCTTCCCCTGCCAGTACGACGAGGACGAGAAGCGCTGGCTGATGGACGAGGGCGAGATCTCCTGGAGCGAGGTCTTCGAGCGCTGGAAGGGCCGCGGCCCCGCGAACAAGCAGTTCGTGGAGTCCATCCAGGAGGGCCGCGCCTTCCGCGGCATGCTGGAGGCGGCCTGATGGCGTGCGCCACCTCGGCGGAGCGGTTCGACGGAGGCGGCGCTGCGGTCCTCGACGCGCCCGCGGAGTACCCGGTCCCCTTCGACCGGCGCACAGGACCGCTCTGGGACGCGCTCCGCGAGGTGATGGACCCGGAGATCCCCATCTCCCTGGTGGACCTGGGGCTGATCTACGACATACGGCGGGAGGGCGGCACGGTGGAGGTGGACCTCACCTTCACCGCCACGGCCTGCCCGTGCATGGCCTTCATCCACTACGACATCGAGGACCGTCTGCGGCGCGAGCCGGGGGTGGAGGAGGTGCGCGTGGTGGAGACGTGGAGCCCGGCCTGGACCAAGGCGCGCATCTCGCCCGAAGGGCGGGAGGCGCTGCGCCGCTTCGGCGTGTCGATGTAGCGCACTCCCGTACTTTCGCACTCTCGCACTCCCTTGAAAGAGCCCGTTTTCGAAGTGTTCGCGCGTAAGACGCGCGGTGAGCCGCTGCGGCACATCGGCTTCATCAACGCCGATTCGGCGGAGCTGGCCCGCGTCTACGCCTGGAAGACCTACGACGAGCAGAACTGGGACGAGATGTGCGTGGTCCCGCGCTCGGCGATCATCCCCGTGGACCCGGCGGAGAGCCAGTTCGTGACGCTGCTGGGACGCGACGACGAACAGGAGCTGGTGCACGCCCGCGGCACCGGCTCGTACGGCGGGAACGACCTGGCCGTGAAAGAGAATCGATGAGCACGTCCAGGACCCTGGTACGGGTGGAGACGGCGGCGGAGCTGCCGGAAGACGCGCGGGCGGCGCTGCGCGGGGTCATCCTGGCGCTGGCGGACAGCAAGCGGGTCCTGGGGCTCCGCTACAGCGACCGCATGCTGGGCGCGCCCACGCTGGAGGCGGGGATCGCCGCGTCGTCCATGGCGCAGGACGAGTGGGGGCACGCGCGCCTCACCTATGCGCTCCTGGGCGACTTCGGCGACGAGCCCAAGGCGCTGGAGCACGAGCGGCCCGCGGCGGAGTACCGCAGCCACCCGGGGCTGGACGCGGCCTTCGGCTCCTGGGCGGACATGATCGCCGCCGGGCTGCTGGTGGACACCGCCCTGGCGGTGCAGTACTCCGCCCTGGCCGAGAGCCGCTACTCCCCCGCGCACAACCGCGTGCAGAAGATGCTGGACGAGGAGCGCTTCCACTTCCAGTACGCTGCCGGCTGGACGCGCCGCATGGCGGTCGTCCCGGAGGTGCGCGAGGAGCTGGCGGAGTCGCTCCGGCGCTACCTCCCGGAGTCGCTGCGCTGGCTGGGCGACGACGACGCGCCGGGGATGCGCCGCATGGTGGAGGAGGGGCTGGTGACCGCCGGCCCCTCGGAGCTGCGGGCGCGCTTCCTGGCCCGCGTGGCGCCGGTGCTCGTGGAGACCGGACTGGCGGAGGCGGCGGGGCTCACCGCGGACGGCGAGTACGCCGGCACCCTGGAGTGGGACGGATGGGACGAGGCCACGCGCCGCGCCGGCGGCTCGCTGGACGAGGCCACCGCTGCGCGCGCCCGCGGCGACAAGAACCGCGCCCTGCTCCTGGACTGATGGCGGACCGCAGCGCGCGCGAGCCACGATACGGCGACGCCGAGCCGGGGATCCTGCCGGAGAGCGCCCCCTGCCCGTTCTGCGAGGGGCGCGACACGCACCTCGTGAACCCCTTCGGGGGGCAGCTCTCGGTTGCGCAGTACTGGTGCCGGAGCTGCCGCACGGGGTTCGAGTACATCAAGTGGGAGGACCACGGAGAGGAGCCGTAGGGAGCCTGCTTCCCCGCACCTCCTGGTAAAAGTGGAGCGGGTCCCGGCCAGG
>DASYWD010000374.1 GCA_035936415.1 Longimicrobiaceae bacterium | reverse complement strand
CGCCACCACCCGGCGCTCCCGCGGCTCCGCCGGCTCCCCGGCGGACCCGTCGGCGTCGCCCCGACTGCAGCCCCCGGCGGCGAGCACCGCCGCCAGCCCGGCCGCCATCCAGCTTCTCATCCCGTACATCGGCTCCCCTCTGCGGTGGTCCCGTCGTTGGGGACGGGGTGGGCCAGATGCATGCCAGGCGGCTGTCCTCTTCCGCTCCGGCAGGCTAGGTTGGGCCGCACGCCGCGGGGAGAGAACCGTCCCATGGAGGAGGAGATGCGGGAAGGGCAGTCGTTCGAGTGCCGGTTCGAGGTGCGCTGGGCCGACCTGGACGGGAACCGACACGTGCGGAACACCGCCTTCAGCGAATACGCCACCCACACGCGCTTCCGCCTGCTGGCCGCCCATGGGTTCGACCAGGCGCGGCTGGAGGCGCTCCGCTTCGGCCCGGTGATGATGCGCGAGGAGATCCGTTACCGGCGCGAGGTCCTCTTCGGCGACGCCCTGGCCGTGACCGTCCGCTGCGCAGGTCTCTCGCCGGACGGCTCGCACTGGCGGGTGCACCAGGACGTGCTCCGCTCGGACGGGCGGGAGGCCGCGGTCCTCAGCATCCAAGGCGGGTGGATCGACCTGGACAGCCGCAAGCCGACCGCCCCGCCCGCGGAGCTCGCAGCGGTCCTGCAGGGGCTGCCGCGCACCCGGGACTACGCGGACCTCCCCTCTCTCGTCCGTCGCCGGGGGTGATCGCTCCGGACCCGCCCCCCACGCCGCCCACCTTCGGCGAGGCGTTCCGCACCTGGGTGCGCGTCGGCCTGCTGAGCTTCGGGGGGCCCGCCGGCCAGATCGCGGTGATGCACCGGATCCTCGTGGAGGAGAAGAGATGGATCAGCGAGCACCGCTTCCTCCACGCCCTCAACTACTGCATGCTGCTCCCCGGGCCGGAGGCGCAGCAGCTCGCCACCTACGTGGGGTGGCTCCTGCACCGCACCGCGGGCGGGCTGACGGCGGGGATCCTGTTCGTGCTCCCGGGGTTCGTCTCCATCCTGGCGATCAGCCTCCTCTACGCCGGCTACCAGGACACGCAGCTGGTGCAGGCGCTCTTCTTCGGGCTGAAGCCGGCGGTGGTCGCCGTCGTCGCCGAGGCGGTGCACCGGATCGGGGGGCGCGCGCTGAAGAACCGGGCGATGGCGGCGCTCGCCGCGGCCGCGTTCGTGGCGATCTTCTTCTTCGAGGTGCCGTTCCCGCTCATCGTGGCAGGTGCGGCGCTGGTCGGCTACCTGGGGAGCCGGATCCGCCCCGACCTGTTCCTGGTGATCCGCGGCCACGAGGCGGACGCCGCGCTGGAGGAGGAGGGGGCCGCCGGGCGGACGGAGCCGGCGGCGCCGTCCTGGCGCGCGGGGCTCCGGACAGCGCTCCTCTACCTGTTCCTCTGGTGGGCGCCGGTGGGCGCGCTCCTGCTGCTCACCGGCGCCTCCAGCGTGTGGGTGCAGGAGGGCGTGTTCTTCAGCACCGCGGCCGTGGTCACCTTCGGCGGGGCCTACGCGGTGCTGGCCTACGTCGCGCAGCAGGCGGTGGAGACGTACGGCTGGCTCCGCCCGGGCGAGATGCTGGACGGCCTGGGGATGGCGGAGACGACGCCGGGGCCGCTCATCCAGGTGGTGCAGTTCGTGGGCTTCATGGGGGCGTACCGGAACCCGGGCGGGCTGGACCCGATGCTGGCGGGGGTGCTGGGCTCGGCGCTCACCACCTGGGTCACCTTCG
The DNA here is from genome assembly GCA_035936415.1 of Longimicrobiaceae bacterium. Taxonomy (NCBI): domain Bacteria; kingdom Pseudomonadati; phylum Gemmatimonadota; class Longimicrobiia; order Longimicrobiales; family Longimicrobiaceae; species Longimicrobiaceae bacterium. The sequence goes on along the minus strand of DASYWD010000374.1, from coordinate 2,712 downwards.
TCCCGTGCTTCCTCTTCATCTTCGTGGGCGCCCCGTGGATCGAGCACCTGCGCGGGCGGAAGGGGCTCACGGCGGCGCTCTCCGGGATCACCGCGGCGGTGGTGGGCGTGATCCTGAACCTGGCCCTCTGGTTCGCGCTGCACGTGCTCTTCGCCCGGGTGGGGGAGGCACGGCACGGCCCGCTCCGGCTCCTGGTGCCCGAGTGGGACACGCTGGACCCGGCCGCGCTCCTGATCGCGGCCGGCGCCTTCGCCGCGCTCTTCCTGCTGAGGTGGGGGATGATCCGCACCCTGCTCGCCGCGGCAGCCGCGGGGCTCCTCTACTCCTGGCTCGGGTGACGGGCGGCGGAGGCCGCCCTCACTCGATCGGCTTCAGGTTTGCGAGGATCCTGTCCCGGTGCGGCTCCAGGAAGGGCGGGAGCACCACCTTCTCCCCCAGCGTGGCCGGGTCCTCGTCCACGGCGAACCCGGGGCCGTCGGTGGCGATCTCGAAGAGGACGCCGTTGGGCTCGCGGAAGTACAGGCTGCGGAAGTAGTAGCGGTCCACCTCGCCGCTGTTGGGGATGCGGAGCGAGTTCAGACGCTCCGTCCAGGCGTGGTACTCCTCCTCGTTCGGGGTGCGGAAGGCCACGTGGTGCACCCCTCCCGCCCCCTGCCGCGCGACCGGGAGCTGCGGCTGGACGGCCACGTGGAGCTCGGCGTCCGGCCCGCCCGCGCCCATCTCGTAGACGTGCACCACGGAGAGCCCGTGCTCGGGCGCCGCGTAGTCGCGCACCTGCCGCATCCCCATCGCCCGGGTGAGGACGAGGTCCGTCTCGGTGATGCTGGGGACGCTCATCACGATGGGGCCGAGCCCCCGTACCTGGCGCTCGGCCGGCACCGGGCTCCGCTCCCAGGGCACGGGCTCCTGACCCCGGCCGCCGTCGTCCACGAGGGAGAGGCGCTGCCCCTCTGGATCCTCGAGGTCGAGGGTGAGCCGGCCGTCGCGCTCGGTCAGCTCGCCGGTGCGGACGCCCTCCTCGCGAAGGTGGCCCGCCCACCACTCCAGCGTGTCGCGCCCGCTCACCCGCAGGCTCGTGCGGACGAGGCTGTGCGTGCCGCGCACCTCGCGCGGGATGTTCCAGTCGAAGAAGGTGAGGTCGTTCCCGGGGGTGCCGACCGCGTCGGAGTAGAAGAGGTGGTACGCGCTGACGTCGTCCTGGTTCACGCTCCGCTTCACCAGCCGCATCCCCATGACCCGGGTGTAGAAGCGGTGGTTCTCGCGGATGTCGGCCGTGATGGCCGTCAGGTGGTGGATCCCGGTCAGCTCCATGCTCCCTCGTGCTCGTGCAGGGCTTACGCGCGGCCTCGCCGCCCCCCGGACGGGGGCTCCGGACCTCCCGCATGCGATTTGCGTTCCGGGCGGCAGGCCCCTCCGTCGCACCAGGCGACACGTCGCATGCACACGCCCTTCGCAACCCGAAAGGAAAAAAGAGATGCCTGTGTCCCACCGCTTCCGCGGATACGCCCTGCTCCTCGTCGCCGCTCTGGTCGCCGCCTGCGCGGGCGACTCCCCCACCGGGTCGGAGCAGGACCCGTTCGTCACCGCCCGCGTGAACGGCGCCGCCTGGCGCGCCAACTACCAGGTGGACCTCGCCGTCGCGGACCTGATGCAGCAGGGACGCCTCCTCGAGGTGGTGGGGCTCCAGGTGAACCAGGACGGCTCCACGCAGCAGGTCAGCGTCGTGATCCCCGACTATGCCGGGCCCGGGACGTATCCGCTGAGGGATCCGGACCCGCAGGCGGGCGCATTCGGCTTCTACGTCACGCGGGCCTCCCGGACCGCCGAGCCCGTCGCGTACTTCACCGACGCGCAGCACACGGGGACCATCACCGTCGCGAAGATGGACCAGGAGCGGCGGCAGGTCTCCGGCACCTTCAGCTTCCGGGCCCGGCAGGAGAACGGGACGGCGGTGGTCGAGGTGGCCGGCGGCGAGTTCCGTGGGCGGTACGTCCCCCAGTAGGCGCTCCGCGGGCGCGCTGCTCGGGTGAACTGTCCCCTCTGCCTGGGAAGCGGCGTCCGGCGCTTCGCGGAGGTCCGCGCCTCCCGGTTCTTCCGCTGCGGGCGGTGCCGGCTCACCTTCCTGGCCCCGGAGCAGCGGCCGGACCCGGAGGCGGAGCGGGCGCACTACGGCACGCACGAGAACGACCCGGCCGACCCGCGCTACCGCGCATTCCTGGACCGGCTCGCCACCCCCCTCGCGCGGCGCCTCCCGGCGGGAGCGGAGGGGCTGGACTACGGCTCGGGGCCGGGGCCGGCGCTCTCCTTCATGCTGGTGGAGCGGGGCTTCCGCATGGCGGTCTACGACCCGTTCTTCGCCCCGGCGGAGGATGCGCTGGGGCGCAAGTACGACTTCGTGACCTGCGCCGAGACCGCCGAGCACTTCTTCGCGCCGGCGCAGGAGTGGGCCCGCCTCGACCGCATGCTCCGCCCCGGCGGCTGGCTGGGCGTGATGACCGGGATGCTGCGCGACGACGCGGCGTTCACCGGGTGGCGATACGCCCGCGACCCCACGCACGTCTGCTTCTACCGTCCCGAGACCATGCGCTGGATCGCCGGCCGCTTCGGGTGGGAGCGCTTCGCGCCGGCCCGGGACGTCACCCTGTTCCGGAAGCCGGTGGTCGCCGGCTGACAGCGCGCGGGGCGCCCACCCGCTGGGGGGCGCCCCGCGCC
>DASYWD010000373.1 GCA_035936415.1 Longimicrobiaceae bacterium | reverse complement strand
GCGCATCCCCCCGCGCGACCGGGACGCCGAGGCCGGGTCCGCCGGGCTCCTGCTGGCCTTCGCCTACCCGGACCGGATCGCGCAGAAGCGCCCGGGGCAGACGGGGCGCTACCTGCTGCGCAACGGCCGCGGGGCGGTGCTGGAGGGGGCGCAGGCGCTCGCGGAGGCGCCCTTCCTCGTGGCCGCGGAGCTGGACGGGCAGGGGCGGGAGAGCCGCGCCTACCTCGCCGCGCCGCTCGCGGAGGAGGAGCTGGCGGCGCACTTCGCCGAGCAGGTGGAGACGGAGGAGACGGTCGCCTGGGACGCGGAGTCGGGGGCCGTGCGGGCACGGCGCCGGGAGCGGCTGGGCGCGCTGACGCTCCGCGACGCGCCGCTGGCGGACCCGGACCCGGAGCGGGTCGCCGCGGCCCTGGCGGAGGGGATCGCCCGTGCGGGGATCGCGTCGCTGCCGTGGACCCGGGAGACGATGCAGCTCCGCGAGCGGCTCGCCTTCCTGCACCGGCACGACCCCACCTGGCCGGACACGTCGGACGACGCGCTGCTCGCCACGCTGCCGGAGTGGCTGGGGCCGCACCTGTACGGCCTGCGGCGGATGGACGAGGTCCGGCGGCTGGACCTGGGCGCGGTCCTCCTGGGGCGGATCCCGTGGGAGCGCCGCGCCGCGCTGGACGAGCTGGCCCCGTCGCACCTGCAGGTGCCCAGCGGATCGCGCATCGCCGTGGACTACTCCGACCCGGACGCGCCCGTGCTGGCGGTGCGGCTGCAGGAGGTGTTCGGGATGACCGAGACCCCGCGCGTGGCCAGGGGCCGGGTGCCGCTGACGATGCACCTCCTCTCCCCCGCGCGCCGGCCGGTGCAGGTCACGCGCGACCTGGCGAGCTTCTGGCGCACCGGCTACTTCGAGGTGAAGAAGGACCTCAAGGGGCGCTACCCCAAGCACTACTGGCCGGACGACCCGCTCGCCGCCACGCCCACGCACCGCACCCGCCCGCGGCCGTAGCCGCAGGCAGGGCGACGGGGGACGCTATCCGCCGATCCCCCCGTCGTCGACGGGGTCCAGCACCGCGTCCTGGGTGCCCTTCACCCGCTCCTCCTCCGCCTTCTTCTCCTCCTCCGTCGGCTCGCGGCGCGGCGGATCCTGCCGCCGCGCCGGGTTCACGGCTCGCGTCTGCTCCAGCTCTCCTTTGTCCACGTGCTCCTCCCGTTCGTTGTGCTGGCTTTCTCGCGTGGCGGTCGGGGGCGGGGATGGTCTCCGGAAGAAGTGAACCCGAAGGGACTCGCTTGCGAGCACTCGCTTCGCTCAGACATCCACTTCTTCCCCGACCACCCCCACCCCCTCCCTGCGACCACTTCCGCGACCGTGCCGAACTGCAGTTGCAGTGCTCCCCTCTCCCGCTTGCGGGGGATTGGAGGGGGCAAGTCTTTGGGGAGGGGGCCTGCCACCGACTCGCTCCAACGCCCACCTGACAGGAAGCCCTCCCCCAGAATGGGGGAGGGTGGCGGCTCTCAGGCCGCCGGGTGGGGGCCCCCGCAACGCACGAGGAGCCGCGCCTCCCGCCTGAGCAGGTGGAGCGGCTCCTCCCGGGGGCCCGACGGCACCCTGTGCCACAGGCGGCGGGGCCGACCGGGGCTACTCGTCGTCGCCCTCGTTTTCCTCCTCCGACTCCCGGAAGCGGACCACCACCCGGTCGCCGAAGCGCTGCTCCACCGCATCGCCCAGCTGCGGGTCCGTCACCAGCCAGGCGTGGCCGTGCTGCCGCAGCGTGTCCTCGGCCAGGGCGGCGACGTCCACCATACCGGCCAGCACCTGGTTCGCCTCGTCCTCCGGGCGCTTCTGCGCGTCGGAGAGGATGTCGAGCGCGCCGTCCGGGAGGCTAGTGTACTGCAGGAGCACCTGCGGCTCCTCGCGGTGCAGCCCCCACGAGATACGGTCCATGGCGATCTGCAGCGCGTCGGCGTCGGTGAGCGCCACGTAGGTGTGCTCGTCGTGGCGGAAGTACAGCTCCGACGAGGGGCCCACGCCGGTGAAGACCACCGTCCCCGCCCGGGCCTCCAGGTAGCGGGACAGGATCGCCCGCTGCTCGTCGATGCGGGAGCGGTACGTGGCGAGCCACTCCACCGCGGACGAGAGGAAGGCCTGCACCCGGGCGTCGGAGGCATACTCGATGGAAAGCACGGAGGTCCAGGCGCGGATCTCCGCCGGGGTCGCCACGGCGTCCTCCTCCGCCCGCTCGATCACGAAGCGGACGTACGCCTCCGTGTCCACGGTGAGCGGGAGATCGGCCGCGGGGTCCTCGCGCAGGTCGTCCACCGTGTCCAGCACGTACTGGACGGCGGCCTCGCGCGCCACGCGGATCGACTCGGCGAGGTCGAGCGGGGTGAGGCCGCCCGCGGGGACGACGAGAAGGCGGAGGCTTTCCGCGTTGCAGAGGACGCACATGTCTGGTTCGAACGGGCTCGGGTGTCGGGGGAGCCGCACGGCTCCACCCCAAATGTAACGCGACCGGACCGCCGCGCCCAATCCGTTCGTGTACACCGCACTGCCGCCGCGGTGCGCGGGGGCCGTCAGGGGAGTTGTGGGCGGGCGGCGCCCGGGCCATGTTGAAGCCGGGCCTTCCGGCCGCCCTTGCAACCCCGCGGCGGCCGGGGGCGTCCAAACAGACGGGGCGCCCCGCCCCGCATCCTCGCGGCGATCCCGCCGCGCCACCCGCACCGCTCCGCAGATGCTCCTACGCAAGTCGGCCTTCGCCGCGCCGCTGGCGCTCGTCCTCCTGGCGGGCGCCGCGGCCGCGCAGACGCCCGTGGTCCCGGCGCTCGACCCGGCGGACATCGACTCCACCTGCGCGCCCTGCAAGAACTTCTACCGCTTCGCCACGGGCGGGTGGGCGAAGCGGACGCCCATCCCGGCCGCCTACTCCTCCTGGAGCGGGTTCAACGAGCTGGCGGACCGCAACAACGAGCTGGTGCGCGCCGTCATGGAGACGGCCGCGCGAGAGGCCGAGACCACCACCGACCCGGACCGCCGCCGGCTGGGGCGCTTCTACGCCACCTGCATGGACAGCGCGCGCGCCGAGGCCGAGGGCGCCCGTCCCATCCGGGGGGAGCTGGACCGGATCGCCGCCATCCGCACCCGGGACGCGCTCCGGAAGGAGATCACGCGGCTCCACGGGACGGGGCGGGAGGTGGTCTTCAACGCCGGCTCCACGCGCGACGTGAAGAACAGCCGCCGGAACATCTTCGAGGTGAACCAGGGCGGGCTGGGGCTCCCGGACCGCGACTTCTACTTCAAGACGGACTCCGCCGCGCAGAAGATGCGCGCCGACTACCGGGAGCACGTCGCCGCCATGCTCCGGCTCCTGGGCGACCCGCCCGCGAAGGCCGCCGCGGACGCGGACCGCATCCTGGCGCTGGAGACGGTCCTGGCCGAGCCCTCGCTCAACCGCCTGCAGCGGCGCGACCCCGCGGCGCAGTACCACCTGATGTCGGTGGCGGAGGCGGACGCGCTCACCCCGGGATTCTCCTGGCGCACGTACCTGGACGCGCGGGGGCTGCAGCGGGTGGACTCGCTCGACGTCTCCCACCCGGAGTTCTTCAAGGCCATGGCCCGGGCGCTGGACGAGCGCCCGCTGGAGGACTGGAAGGCGTACCTCCGCTTCCGCACGGTGAACGGCGCGGCGTCCTGGCTCAGCTCGCCCTTCGTGAACCAGGCCTTCGCGTACAGCTCCACGCTCACCGGCGCGCAGGAGATGCAGCCCCGGTGGCGCCGCTGTCTCGCCCAGGCCAACACCCTCCTGGGCGACGTGCTGGGGCGGGAGTACGCCAGCGTCGCCTTCACCCCGGAGGCGAAGACGGCGATGGACGAGATGATCGACAACCTCTTCGCCGTCTACCGCGAGCGGATCGAGACGCTCCCCTGGATGAGCGAGGAGACGCGGAAGCAGGCGCTCCAGAAGCTGGGCACCTTCGACCGGAAGATCGGTTATCCCGAGCAGTGGCGCGACTACTCCGGCTTTGAGGTGGCGCGCGGCCACTTCCTGGAGAACCTGCGCCGCGGCGTCGCCTTCGCCTCGCGGCGCGACCTGGAGAAGGTGGGGACGCCGGTGGACCGGTCGGAGTGGTTCATGACGGTCCCCACGGTGAACGCCTACTACGCGCCGAGCAGCAACGAGATCGTCTTCCCGGCGGGGCGCCTGCAGCCGCCCTTCTTCCACCCCGCGTACGACGCGGGCGCCAACTACGGCGGGATCGGCGCGACGATCGGGCACGAGATCTCGCACGGCTTCGACGACCAGGGGCGGAAGTACGACGCCGAGGGGAACCTGCGCGACTGGTGGACCAGGGACGACGCCCGGCGCTTCGGCGAGCTGGCGGCCCTGGCGGAGCGGCAGTACGGCGCCTACACCGTGCTGGACAGCCTCCCGCTGAACGCGAAGCAGACCATGGGCGAGAACATCGCCGACGTGGCGGGGGTCGCCATCGCCTTCCACGCGATGCAGCGGGCGCTGGAAGGGAAGCCGCGCGTACTGATCGACGGTTTCACGCCGGAGCAGCGCTTCTTCCTGGCCTACGCCCAGGCCCGCCGGCAGCTCTGGCGCGACCCGGCGCTCCGGCTGCAGGTGCAGACGGGCGTGCACTCCCCGGGCGAGTTCCGGGTGAACGGCCCGCTCTCCAACATGCCGGAGTTCGCGGCTGCGTGGGGGTGCACGGCGGGGGATCCGATGGTGCGGCCGGAGGGGGAGCGGGTGAAGATCTGGTAGGGAGGGGCGGGAGAACGAAGTGCGGGAGTGCGTGAGTGCGAAGTGCGGAACGGCGCCCCTGCCGGGAGATCCCGGTGGGGGCGCCGTTCACTGCTCCTCGGCCGTTACCGTCTCGAAGAGGCGTCGGCGGAAGGCCTGCACGTCCATCTCGGCGCGGGGGAGGTAGGTGCGGTTGGTGAGGAGGACCACCCAGCTCCGCGTCTCCGGGGCGATCCAGAGCGAGGTGCCGGTCACGCCCGTGTGGCCGAAGGCGTACACCTCTTCGCACGCGTCCTGGTCGGGGACCACGCCCTCGCGGCAGTACACCTCCCACCCCAGGGCGCGTGTGCCGGCCCCGGGCTGGGGGCGGGTGAAGGCCTGCACCGTGCGCCGCCGGAAGACGCGGGCGTCGCCCAGGCGCCCCTCGTTGGCGATCATCGCGGCGAAGCGGGCCACGTCCCGCACGGTGGAGAAGGTGCCGGCGTTCCCCGCGACCCCGTCCAGCCGGCGCGCCACCTCGTCGTAGGAGCCGCCGGTGTACGGCTCGTTGCGCTGCTCCAGGTGCAGCGTCGGTGCGCAGCGGGGGCACCCGCGGGGGACGCCCACCCTCGTGGACTCCATCCCCAGCGGCCCCCACACGCGGCGCTGCAGGTAGCGCGGGAGCGGCTCCCCGGCGGTGCGCTCGGCGGCGAGCCAGAGGACGATGAAGCCCAGGTCCGAGTACAGGACGTCCTGCCGCGGCGAGAGGGCGAGCGAAAGGCCCAGGAGGTAGCGCCGCACCGCGGCGGGGGTCTCGCCGCGGATCTCCACGGCGCCCGCGCGGACTCCGCCGGTGTGCGTGAGGAGCTGGCGGACGGTCACGCTGTCCTTCGCCCCGCCCGAAAATTCCGGGAGGTAGCGCCGCACCGGCGCGTCCAGCTCCATCCGCCCGTCCTCCACCAGCGCCATCACGGCCGCGGCCGTGGCGACGGCCTTGGTGAGCGAGGCCAGGTCGTACAGGGTGGAGTCCGGGTCCACGGGGGGCGCGTCCTCGTCCCAGCGCGTCCGCCCGAAGACGGCGACCTCCTGGACCAGGTCGCGGTTCCCCACCGCCACCGCGCCGCCCGGGAACTGCTCGCGCTCCACCGCCGCGCGGACCCGCCCCACGGCCTCCGCAACGGCTTCGGGGGGGACCGGGGTGGGCGGGGCGGTCAGGAAGCGCTCCACCACCGCCGCGGGGCGCGACCCCGCGCGCCCGCCTCCGCCC
>DASYWD010000372.1 GCA_035936415.1 Longimicrobiaceae bacterium | reverse complement strand
TCTACGCCTTCTGCCGGGCGGTGGACGACACCGCGGACGAGGCCGCGGACGCCGCTTCGGCCGCCGCCGCCCTGGACCACCTCCGCGCCGAGGTGCTCGGGGAGGCCCCCGCCCGCCCGCTGGTCGCGGAGCTCCGGGCGGCGGCGGCGCGCCTGGAGCTGCCGCTGCGGAGCGCCACGGAATTGATCGACGGGGTGGCCTCCGACCTGGGGCCGGTGCGCATGGCGGACGACGCGGAGCTGCTGCGCTACTGCTACCGGGTCGCCAGCACGGTGGGGCTGATGATGTGCGCGGTGCTGGGGGTGCGGTGCCGCGAGGCGCACCCCCACGCGGTGGACCTGGGGATCGGGATGCAGCTCACCAACGTCTGCCGCGACGTGGCGGAGGACGCGCTGCGGGGCCGCGTCTACCTGCCCGCCGACCGGCTGCGGCGAGCGGGGACCGGCACGGAGGCGCTGCTCGAAGGGACGATGAACCCGCTGGCGATCGCCCGGGTGGTCGCCGAGGTGCTGGAGCTGGCGGACCGCTACTACGCCAGCGCGGACGGGGGGATGCGCGACCTTCCGCTGCGGGTGCGCCCCGCAATCCTGGTGGCGAGCCGGGTCTACCGCGCCATCGGCGTGCGGCTGCGGCAGCGCGGGTGCGACGCGCTCGCGGGGCGGACGGTGGTGCCGGCGCCGGGGAAGGCGCTCTGGGGGACGCGGGCCCTGGCCGCCTGCCTGCGCCCCGCGATCCTCGGCATCGGCCCGCGCTGGGCGCACGACGGCGGGCTGCACGTGGCGCTGCGGGGGCTGCCGGGCGCCAACGCGTAGGGGAAGCCCTCACCCCGAAGCTCCTCCGGCACGACCGCTCGTCGCGGACGATCACAGATCCTCCACACTTCCCCACCCGGTCGGTCACAGACTTCCTACGCCGGCTCCACCCTCCCGCGGCGCCTCCGCCGCATCTTCCGACCAGGGCTGCCCGACCGGGCGGCCCCTCGGAGCTCGCGATCGCGGGAGGCGACCGTTCCATGAGGTATCCCATTCTGTTCTTCGTCCTGGTCGCAGCCGGAGCAGGCGGCGAGGCGCTCGCGCAGGGCGGCCGGAGCGCCGCGGCGGCGACGCAGGCTGCCAGCGGAAGCATCCGGGGCGTCGTCGCGGATTCGGCCGGAGGGGCACCGGTCGCCAGCGCATCCGTGGCGGTGATGAGCACCGCCGACTCCTCGCTGGTGGGCGGCGCCCTCACCGCTGCGGACGGCGCCTTCCGCGTCGAGGGGCTCGCTCCGGGCAGCTACTACCTGCGCATCTCGCACCTCTCCCACGCCACGACCACGCACGGCGGCGTGAGCCTCGGTCCCGCCGCGCCGCATGCGAGCGTGGGAACGGTGCGCCTGGCCCCCGCCGCCCTGGCCCTGGAGGGGATCCGCGTCGCGGCGGAGCAGGGCGCGGTCCGCATGTCGGCCGACCGCAACAGCTACTCCACGCGCGACCTGCCGGCCACCGCGGGCGGCAACGTCACGGACGTGCTGCGGAGCGTGCCGGCGGTCGAGGTCGACCCGGACGGACGGGTGAGCCTCCGGGGCAACCAGAACGTGGCCGTCCAGATCAACGGGCGGGCCGCTCCCGTGCGGGGCGACCAGCTCGCCGCCTTCCTGCAGCAGCTCCCGGCCAACCTGGTGGAGCGGGTGGAGGTGGTCCCCAACCCCTCGGCCCGGTACGACCCGGAAGGGATGGCGGGGATCGTCAACGTCGTCCTGAAGAGCAGCTCCGACCTGGGGCTCTCCGGCGGCCTCACCCTCGCCGCGGGCACCGGCGGGCGATACAACGGCTCGGGCAACCTGGGCTGGCAGCGGGCTCCGCTGACGCTCTTCGGGAGCTACGCCTTCCTGGACGAAGCACGGGAGACGACGGGGTTCAGCAACCGCCGGAACCTGTTCGACGGCGCGCCGGTCCGCTCCATCGGCCAGACCGCGCGCGGCGCCTCTCTCACGCGGTCGCACACGCTGAACACCAGCACCGAGCTGAAGCTGGGCCCCCGGGAGTCGCTGGCCGGCACCCTCCTCGTCAGCGACCGCACCTACGAGAACAGCTCGGTGGGCGGGCGCGTCTCGCGCGACGCGGGCGGCGAGCCCGTCTCCCGGTGGAGCGACCGGCTGGTCAACAACAGCAACGACCTCGTCTTCGACGGGGTGCTCTCCTTCAAGCGGACGGCCGAGCCGCGCCGCAACGAGCTGGGGGCCGAGCTGCGGTACAACCGCCTGGACGTGGAGATGCACCACGGCCTGACGCTCACCCCCACAGCCCCGGGTGGCGCCCCTCTCCAGGCGCTGCCCGAGCGAGCGCGGCGGAGCATCGACGGGATCAACGACGACCTGTCCTTCCAGGCCGACCTCACGCGGATGATCGCGGGGGTGCGGCTGGAGACGGGGGTGAAGGCGCAGCGGCGCCGCGTGACCAACCGGTACGACGCGGAGCGGTTCTCCTACGAGGGCACGGCCACCTGGCAGCCGGATCCCGGCGCGAGCTTCGCGTTCGGCACGGAGGAGACGGCCCGGGCCGCCTACGGGGTGCTGACCCGCAGCACCGGCCCCTGGGAGGTGCAGGGCGGCCTGCGCGTGGAGCGGACGGGGCGGAGCTTCGTGGGGACGGACGACGCCTCCCTCTCGTACACGGACCTCTTCCCCAGCGGCCTCGTGGCGTACGACCTGGACGGCGAGCGGCAGGTGAAGGCGAGCTACTCGCGCCGGATCCAGCGTCCGCAGACCTTCATGCTCAACTCCATCACCTTCTACGAGGACCCGCTGAACCGCTCCCGCGGCAACCCGCGCCTGCGGCCGGAGCACACCGACGCCTTCGAGCTCGGCTTCCAGCAGAGCGGATCGTGGGGATCGTTCCAGCTCAGCCCCTTCTACCGGCGGACGACGGGCGCCATTCGCGTCATCCGCAGCATCCAGGGCGACACCACCACCGGGGTGTTCACCAACCTCGACCGGGCCCGCTCGTACGGGGCGGACGCGACGGCCTCGCTTCGCGGCGAGCGGCTGAGCGGCCTCCTGGGGCTCAACGCCTTCGGGCACGAGACCGGCGGTGCCACCACGGTCGGGAGCGTGTACGGCAGCGGGCTGGGCTGGTCGGCGCGGGCGAGCGGAAACCTGCGGGTGAGCGGGCGCACCGACGTGCAGGCCTTCGCCCAGTACCGCGCACCGATGCGGGTGCAGCAGGGGCGCGTGGGCGCCTTCGCGACGACGAGCTTCTCCGTCCGGCACAGGCTGCGCGGCGACCGGGCGGTCCTCACGCTCCGCCTGACCGACCCGTTCGACACCATGAAGAACCGCCGGACGACGGACGCCAGCGCCGAGGAGCTCCCGTACGTCCTGGAAAGCGAGCGCTCCTTCGGGGCGCGCGCCGCGACGCTGGGCTTCACGTACACGTTCGGCCAGGCGCCGAAGCTGCGCGCGCCGCGCCCGCAGGAGCCGCAGGCCGGCGGCGAGGTGGGGAGCTGAGCTGCGGCACGCGTTCCGGAACGGTTGCGCTCGCCGGCCCGGCGCCGAGATTGTGGAAGACCGCAGCGATGCCGACCCCGGAGAACCACGAGGCTCGAACGTGCCCGAGAAAGACTTCGCGACCCGGCGCGCAGGGGGCCGACTCCGCCTGCGGCGCCTTCGGCAGGGGTCGTCGCGCTGGATGACGGTCCCGGTCCTGCTGCTGACCCTCGGCGTGGCCGCGGCGGCGATCTTCGAGGCACGCAGGGCCTCCGTCTCCGACCACGACACCACGCGCACGCTGGTGAAGGGACACGGCGCGGTCGCGGCGTGGACCTACGGCCGGCACGCGCAGGAGCGGCTCGCCGCCTCCTTCACCCGCACCCTGGCCGCCATGCCGGCCGGCGATCCCGCGGGCGCGGCCGGGGGCGGCGCCTCCTTCCGCGTCCCCCTAGGCGGCGGCGCGCCCACCGGGCCGGGGGATCTCGAGCCGGCGGTGCGCGCCCGCATCGCGGATGCCGTGCGCGTCCATGCACGCACCGTGTTCCGCCCCGGGTGGCGCTTCGCGGTGCTCCAGGCGGGCGGGGCGGGCGGCCCGCTGGTGGTGTACCGGCTGGCGGAATCGCCGGCCGGTCCGGAAGCCCGGGGCTTCGTGCTCGATCCGCGCCGCTACGCCCCGCTCTTCGGCGAGATCTTCGCCGGGGAGCCCCTCCTCCCCTCCAGCCTGAGCGGCGGCCTGTCCAGCGCCGAGCTGGTGCTCGTCCACGTGCTCGCCCCCGACGGGCGCGTCCTCTTCGCCACGCCGGGGGAGCCCTGGAACGCGGGGACCTCCGAGGTCCTCGGCCCCGAATTCGGCGGGATGCAGGTGCACGCCAGCATCCTGGGCCCCGCGGCGTACGACCTGATCCTCGGCGACCGCCCTCCCTCCCGGCTGCCGCTCCTCGCCGGCCTGCTGGTGCTCGCCTTCGTGACCGCCGGCGTGGCCATCGCCCTGCTGCGGCGCGAGGCCGCCCTGACACGCCTCCGCTCCGACTTCGTCTCCAGCGTCTCGCACGAGCTGCGAACCCCGCTCGCGCAGGTCCGCCTCTTCCTGGAGACGCTGCGGCTGGGCCGCTACCGCACGGAGGAGCAGCGCGAATGGATCCTCGACAACATCGAGCGCGAGTCCTTCCGCCTCGGGACGCTGGTGGACAACATCCTCCTCTTCTCGCGCGCCGAGCGCGGCGGGGCGGCCGGCAGCCGCTCCCCCGTGGAGATCGCTCCCTACCTCGGCGCCCTGGTGGAGGAGTTCGCCCCGCTGGCCGCCCTCCGGAAGGTGCGGATCGAGACGGCGGTCGAGCCCGGTCTCCGCGCGCCCCTGGACGCCGACGCCTTCCGGCAGGTGATGCTCAACCTGCTCGACAACGCCATCAAGTACGGTCCGGTCGGACAGACGGTGCGGTTGAGCGCCGCCGCCGCGGGCGAGCGTGTCCGCATCGTCGTGGAGGACGAGGGCCCGGGGGTGCACCCGCGCGAGCGCGAGGCCGTCTGGGCGCCCTTCCGGCGTGGTGAGGACGCCCTGGAGAGCGCGGCGGGAGGGAGCGGGATCGGGCTCTCCGTGGTCCGAGAGATCGTGGAGTGGCACGAGGGCACCGCCCGCGTGGAGGCGGGCGAGGGCGGCGGGGCGCGGTTCGTGGTGGAGATCCCCCGCGCCGGACCGGTCGTGCCGAGCGCCGGCCCCGTGCGGGACGCGCTCCGGCAGGTGGGCTGATGGCGCGGATCCTGGTCGTGGAAGACAACCCGGAGCTCGCCGCGGGGATCCGCTACAATCTGGAGCTGGAGGGCCACGAGGTGGCGGTGGCCGAGGACGGGCCGGCCGGGATCGCCGCGGCGCGGGAGGGGAGCCCCGACCTGATCATCCTGGACGTCATGCTCCCGCGGATGGACGGGTTCCAGGTGCTGCGCACCCTGCGCGCGGACGGGCTCCAGGCGCCGGTCATCATGCTGACCGCGCGGGGCGAGGAGACGGACAAGGTGCGGGCCTTCCGCCTCGACGCGGACCAGTACGTCACCAAGCCCTTCGGCCTCATGGAGCTGCTGGAGCGCGTGAGCGCCCTGCTGCGCCGCGCCCGGTCCCGCGCCGCCCCCGAGGAGCCCGCCGCCGATGCCGCGTTCCAGTTCGGCGACGTGCGGGTGGACCCCGCGGCGCGCAGCGTCACCCGGGCGGGGGTGGAGGTCTCGCTCACGCCGCGGGCCTTCGACCTGCTCCTGGCGCTCGTACGCCTGGAAGGGAAGGTAGCGACCCGGCACCAGCTCCTGCAGACGGTGTGGGGGCACCGCGGGAGCGTCCTCACCCGCACCATCGACTCGCACGTGTCCGAGCTGCGCCAGAAGCTGGAGCCGGACCCCGAGCACCCCCGCCACATCCTCACGGTGTGGAAGGCGGGATACCGGTTCCAGCCGTAAGGTCCCCGGGTTCGGGGCACACCGCCAGGGCAGAGACTGCGCGAGAGCGCCCCGGCCGGAGCAATCCAGCCGGGGCGCCTCCACGTTGGCCCGCGAAAGCGCGGCTCCTACGCCCCTGAAGCAGCGCGGGTCGGCTGTGTCCCCGCCCGCCCGGCCTCCGCCGCCACCACGTCCAGCATCGCCCGCGCATGGTCCAGCGTCGTGCGCGGGTTCATCACCGTGACCCGCAGCACCGGCCGCCCCTCCAGCACCGTCGCCGTGATCCACCCCTCGCCGGAGCGGTTGTAGGCGGGGCGCAGCGCCCGGTTCAGCGTGTCCACGCGCGCCGCGTCCAGCGAGCCGTCGCCCAGCCAGCGGAAGCAGAGGATGTTGGACTCCGGCTCGTGCAGCGCCTCGAAGTCCGGCCGCCCCTCGATCTCCTCCCACAGGGCGTGCGCCACCGAGCACAGGTGGTCGTACACGCGGCCGATCCCGTCCGCGCCGTAGCGCTGCAGCGCCACCCAGAGCTTGAGCGCGTCCGCGCGGCGCGAGCACTGGAAGCTGCGGACCCCCTGGTCCACGATCCGCTCCTCCTCCCCGCCATGGAAGAGGTACGGGGCCTTCTGCGAAAACGCCCGCTCCAGGTCGCGCTCGTCGCGCGCCAGCACCATCCCCGCCGGGAGCGGGAGGAGCATCCCCTTGTGCGGGTCCCAGGCCAGGGTGCGCGCCTGCGGCAGCCCGGCCAGCCGGTGCCGGTGCTCCGCCGAGAGCAGGGCGGACGCGCCGTGGGCGCCGTCCACGTGCAGCCAGATACCCCGCTCCTCGCAGAGGGCGCCGATCGTCTCCAGGTCGTCGAAGGCGCCCGTGGCGGTGTGGCCCGCGGTGGCGACCACCGCCATCACGCGGCGCCCCGCGCGCTCCAGACCGTCGAGCGTCGCCCGGAGCGCGTCGGTGTCCATGCGGAAGTCGCGCGAGGCGACGGCCACGGCGCTCCGCATCCCCAGCCCCAGCTCTCCCACCGCGCGGGCGACGGCGTAGTGCGCGTGCTCGCCGAAGACGACGACGGGCGGATCCGCGCCCACGCCGTTCTCCCACGCGTCCGGGACGGCTGTGTTGCGGGCAGCGAGGAGCGCGGTGAAGGTGGCCTCCGTCCCCCCGGAGGTGAGCGTCCCTCCCGCACCGGCGCCGTACCCGGCGAGCCCCGCCATCCAGCGGACCACCCGCTCCTCCACCATCGTCGCCACCGGCGACATCTCCCACACGGCCACCGACTGGTTCAGCGCGCCGATCAGCGGCTCCGTCCACACGGCGGCGGGGAGCGGGGCCGAGACCTGGTGGCCCATGTACATGGGATGGTAGAACCGGTTGCAGTCCGGGAGGACGTCGCGCCGGAGCCGCTCGATCACCTCCGCGAGCGGGCGCCCGGCGAGCGGGAGCGGCTCGTCGAAGCGCGCGGCGATCTCCGCGGGGCCGAGGGCGGTGGACACCGGCCCCTCCCCGGCGCGGGTCTCGGCAAAGTAGTCCGCCGCCAGCTCCAGGAAGCCGGCGGCGGCGGCGGGCGCGGTGTCGCGCTCCAGCTCGTCCAGGATCGAATCCATCGTGCTCGTGCGAATGCGTGTGCGTGCCGCTCCTCCGGGGGCGGCGGGGCCGAAAGCTACCGGGGGGGCCGGAGCGCTTCAAGTAGCAGCTCTCCCCGGCCGTTGGGTCCAGAATCCCGGCCGGGTCCCGGCGGCCGGGGGTCGCGGCCGGGGGTCGCGGCCGGGGGGTCGCGGCCGGGGGGTGGCGGCCCGGGGGGTGGCGTGCCCCGTCACATCGCGGGCGTCAGGCGCGGCGATTGCAGACCCCCGGGCGACGCTGAGAAGATGTCTGCACCCGGAGGTATGCCGTGGGAAGGGTCCTGGTACTCGTAGTCGTGTCCTGCCTGGGGGTGGCACTTCCCCTCGGAGCGCAACAGACGGTTCCGCTCGCACCCGCTCCGCCGGGCGCCGCAGAGAGCCGATGCGCACCGGGCGCAGATACGCCTCCACCCTGCAAGCCGCTCCTCGCCACCGGGTTCTCCGCAGCCGAAGCGGGCCGGCTTCCCCGCCATTCTGCCCTGCACGCGACGGGCGCGCCTCGGGACGATATGCAGGAAGTTCGGCGGCGCATACCCGGATACCTTTACGCCGTCGGATGCGTGCTGGGCGGGATCTGGGGCTACCGCGCCCTGCCTGACGACCGTGCCAGGGGAACCCTTCTGGGGTGCGGGATCGGGTTCGCGCTCCTGGCCAGTTGGGAAGCGTACTCCGACTGATGCAGAGCGGCCCGGAGGAGCGTCTGGCTGCCGTTCGCAAGCCAGACGGAGACACGTAGGGGACCAGAGCGCTTCAGGCTCCGGTCCCCCAGGTGTGATGTCTTCCCGGGTCGTCCTCAGTCGCCGAAGACGGGAAGCCCGGCCGCCTCAAGGACCCGCCCCTGCTCCGCTACGGGACGAAGGAGACCAGGACAGGGAGATGGTCCGATCCGACGTCCGGCCCCCGCTTCCGTTCCACGACGTGCACCCCCGGCGAGGTCAGGACGTGGTCGATGGGGATCCCCAGGAGCGGCGCGTGGGTGGGCCACGTCCACCCCAC
The DNA here is from genome assembly GCA_035936415.1 of Longimicrobiaceae bacterium. Taxonomy (NCBI): domain Bacteria; kingdom Pseudomonadati; phylum Gemmatimonadota; class Longimicrobiia; order Longimicrobiales; family Longimicrobiaceae; species Longimicrobiaceae bacterium. Next base: position 3,400 of record DASYWD010000372.1, on the reverse strand, counting down.
CCCCCGGCCGGCTCCGCTGTCGCGGAGGCCCGCCCGCCGGAGCAGCGGCTGGAAGTGCGCCGACCAGGGCGTCATGTTCAGGTCGCCCACCAGGACCTTCGGTCCGCGGAGGTCCGCCATGTACGCCGCGACGGAGCGGACCTGCTCCGCGTTGAGCCTGGCGTACTCCGCCCCGACCGGCGGGAGCGGGTGGGTCCCCACCAGCGTGAAGCGTGAGCCCCGCACCTCGAACTCCCCCATGACCGAGGGCACACCCGCCTCACCCAGGCGGACGATCCGGCACTGGACGCACGGATGCCTGCTCAGCAGCGCGATCCCGAAGTTGTCGTCGCGCGCCTCGTGCACGCCGTAGGGAAACTCGCGCCGCAGCCCGGAAAGGCCGGAGAGCCACGCGTCGTCGACCTCGAGCAGCACGACGAAGTCCGCCCGGCTCCCGGATAGGAACCGTGCCACCGCTCCGTGGTCGCGGTTGGCCGTGTGGACGTTGGCGGTCGCGACGCGCACCACGCCGGAGCGCGAGGTGGACGCCCGAAAGAGGGCGGTCGGCGCCAGGTAGGGGAGTACCACGGCGAGGTTCACCGCGGCGCACACCGCCATTGCGGCCGCCGCTCTCCGATTCCGCATCCAGAGGAGGAGGAGCGCAGCCACGGTCGCGAGCACCAGGTACTGGACCCGGAAGTGCGAGAACAGGTCCAGCAGCCACCAGGCCGCTCCCGCGAAGCCCAGGAGCGTGACGAACCAGAGGCCGACGCCGCACACCAGGAGAGTCGCGGAGAGAAGCCCCTTCAGGCTGACCCGAGCGGGGTGAGTGGCGGTCTCCAATCTACGTTTCCGTGGCAGAAAGACGGGGCGGAGCGACAGGCGCTCCGCCCCCGTGACGTGCGGCTCCACCGGCTCGTGTCAGTCGCCGAAGAGCCCCAGCTCCAGGTCGCCGTCGCCGCCCCCGGCGCCATCCGAGGACGGAGCGGCCGCCTCCGCCTCCATGGCCCCGTCCTCGCCGTCCGCGGCGAAGCCCTCGTCCGCGAGCACGTCGCCCTCTTCGGCCTCCTCCGGCTCGTCCGGCGCCCCGGGGTCCTCCCGCGGCTCGGCGGTGCGGGTGACGGCCACGATCCGGTCGTGCGAGGAAAGCTCCACCGCCGGCTCCGCGGGCGTCTTCAGGTCGCCGGGGACCACCTGCTCGCCGTGGATGCGGAGGATCCGCCCGACGGCGGTCACCGCCATGAGGTCCTCGTCCGGGAGCAGCTCGCGGGCGGAGACCACCTTCCCGGTCCCGCGGACCACGGGGAGGACCGCCGCTCCCATCCCGCCCCGCCCCTGCACCGGCAACTCCTCCAGGGCGACGCGCTTGGCGAAGCCGCGCTCCGTGACAAGACAGAGCTCGCCCTCGCGGCGCACCACGACCATCCCCACCAGCTCCTCGCCCTGGCGGAGCTTCACCCCCTTCACCCCCTGCGCCACCCGGCCCATCACCGGGATCTCCGCCTCCGGGAAGCGGATCACGCGGCCGGCGCTGGTCGCCAGCACCACGTCGCCCGCGCCGTCCGTCACCTGCACCTCCACGAGCCGGTCGCCTCCTTTCACGGAGACCGCCTCCACCCCGCCCTCGCGCGGGCGGCCGTACTGGTCCAGAGGCGTGCGCTTGACGCTCCCGTCCGCCGTGGCGAACACCAGGAAGCGGTCCTCCGGGTACTCCGCCACGGAAACCATCGCCGCGACCGCCGTCTTCTTCGGGAGGGAGAGGACCTGGTGCACGGACTTCCCGCGCGAGGCGCGCCCCGCCTCCGGGATCTCGCCCACCGGGAGCCAGTGGACGCGGCCGTCGTCAGTGAAGAAGAGGAGCGCGCTCCCCGTGCTGGAGACGAAGACGTGCTCCAGGTAGTCGCTCTCGTAGCGCTCCATCCCGGCGAGCTGCTTCCCGGAGCTGCTGCGCCGCCGGTACAGCCCCATGGGGACCTGCTTGAGGAACCCCTCGCGGCTGACGATCACCACCACCTCCTCCTCCGCGACCAGGTCCTCCAGGGAGAAGACCTTCTCCGACTCCAGGATCACGGTGCGGCGCGGGTCGCCGTACTTGTCGGCCAGCTCCGCCAGCTCCGCGCGGATCACCGCGAGCTGCCGCTCCGGGCTGGCGAGGATCGCCTCCAGCTCCACGATGCTCGCCTGCAGCTCCGCGAGGCGGTCCTTCAGCTCCTTGCCCTCCAGCGCGGTGAGGCGCGAGAGGCGCATGTTCAGGATGGCCTCGGCCTGCCGCTCCGACAGCTTCAGCTCCTTCTGCAGCTTGGCGGCGGCGGTCTCGCGGGTGCGCGAAGAGCGGATCAGCTGCACCACGGTGTCGATCTTCCGCAGCGCGACGATCAGCCCCTCCAGCACGTGCGCCTGGTCGCGCGCCTTCTCCAGCTCCCAGCGGGAGCGCCGCACCACCACCTCCACGCGGTGGTCGCGGTAGCGCTCCAGCAGCTCCTTGAGGTTGAACTCGCGGGGGACGCCGCCGTCCAGCGCCAGCGTGATGACGCCGAAGGTGGTCTGCAGCGTGGTCCACTTGAAGAGGCCGTTCAGCGTCTTCAGCGCGTCGCCGCCGCGCTTCAGCTCCACGACGATGCGGATCCCGTCGCGGTCCGACTCGTCGCGCAGGTCGGACACGTCCTGCAGCTTCGCGGACTTGGCGAGGTCGGCGATCTGCTCGATGATCCGCGACTTGTTGGTGCCGTACGGGATCTCGGTCACCACGAGCTGCTCGCGCCCGCCCCGCTTCTGCTCGCGCACCACTCGCGCGCGCATCACCACCCGTCCGCGCCCCTTCTCGTACGCGTCGCGGATCCCCTGCCGCCCCACGATCACCCCGCCCGTGGGGAAGTCCGGCCCGGGGAGGTGCGCCGTCAGCTCGTCGATGGTGCACTCCGGGTGGTCGAGGAGGTGCAGCGTGGCCGCGACGGTCTCGCGCAGGTTGTGGGGGGGGATGTTGGTGCTCATCCCCACCGCGATCCCGGAGCTGCCGTTGACGAGCAGGTTGGGGATGCGCGCCGGGAGGACCTTGGGCTCCAGCAGGCGGTCGTCGAAGTTGGGCGCGAAGTCGACCGTCTCCCGGTCGATGTCCGCCAGCATCTCCGTGGCGATGGGCGCCAGCTTCGCCTCCGTGTAGCGGTAGGCCGCCGCCGGGTCGCCGTCCACCGAGCCGAAGTTGCCCTGCCCGTCCACCAGCGGGTAGCGCAGGCTGAAGTCCTGCACCATGCGCACGAGCGCGTCGTACACCGAGGCGTCCCCGTGCGGGTGGTACTTGCCCAGCACGTCGCCGACGACCGTCGCGCTCTTCTTGTACGGCCGGTTCGGCGACAGCCCCGCCTCGTGCATCGCGTACAGGATGCGCCGGTGCACCGGCTTCAGCCCGTCGCGCACGTCCGGC
>DASYWD010000371.1 GCA_035936415.1 Longimicrobiaceae bacterium | reverse complement strand
GGGCAGACCCGCGCCCGCCCCCGGCCGGGGAGCTCCACCGCCGTGCACTCCGTCACCGCGTCCTCAGGCGTTGCGCCACTCCCGCCCCGCCGCGGCGAGGAGGCGCTCCGCCCCGGGCGGGCCCCAGCTCCCGGCGGGGTAGGGCTCGGGAGCCCCGCCGCTCTCCCACGCCTCCAGCACCGGGTCCACGAGGGCCCAGGCCGCCTCCGCCTCGTCGCGCCGCGCGAACAGCGTCGGGTCTCCGAGCATGGCGTCCAGCAGGAGCCGCTCGTACGCCTCCGGGGAGATGCCGGTGAAGGCGGTCTGGTAGTCGAAGTCCATGCTCACCGGGTGGAGCGGGCCGGCCAGGCCCGGGACCTTGGCCTCGAAGAAGAGCGAGATCCCCTCCTGCGGCTGGATGCGCAGCACGAGCTGGTTGGGCGCCGGGCAGTCCCCCTGCACGGTGTCCAGGATCGGATGCGGGGCCGGGCGGAACTGGACGGTGATCTCCGTGGCCTTTTCGGGGAGCCGCTTCCCGGTGCGCAGGTAGAAGGGCACCCCCGCCCAGCGCCAGTTCTCCACGCAGAGGCGGAGCGCCGCGAAGGTGTCCGTGCGGGAGTCCGGGGCCACGCCCCGCTCCTCCCGGTAGCCGCTCACCGCGGCGCCCGCCACCACCCCGGCGGCGTACTGGCCGCGCACCGCGTCGCCCGGGGAGACCGGGCGCACGCCGCGCAGCACCTTCACCTTCTCGCTCCGGATGGACTCCGCGTCGTACGAGGCGGGGGGCTCCATCGCCACCACCATCAGGAGCTGCAGCAGGTGGCTCTGCACCATGTCGCGGAGCGCGCCGGAGCGCTCGTAGTAGCCGGCCCGCAGCTCCACCCCCACCGTCTCGGACACGGTGATCTGGACGTTGTCGATGTAGTTCCGGTTCCAGACCGGCTCCCAGATCACGTTGGCGAAGCGGAAGACGAGCAGGTTCTGCACCGTCTCCTTGCCGAGGTAGTGGTCGATCCGGTAGACCTGCCGCTCGTCGAAGGACCGCAGCAGGACCTCGTTCAGCGCCCGCGCGCTCGCCAGGTCGCGCCCGAAGGGCTTTTCCACGATCACGCGCGACCAGCACGGCGACTCGGGGTCGCAGACGAGCCCCGCCTCCCCCAGGTGGGCGGCGATGTCGTCCACGATCCCCGGCGGGACCGCCAGGTAGTAGAGCCGGTTCCCGGCCGTACCCCGCTCCCGGTCCAGCTCCCCCAGGCGCCTCGACAGGGCGAGGAAGCACTCCGGCCGCGCGAACTCGCCCGACAGGTACGAGAGGCGCTCCGCGAAGCGCTCCCACTCCGCGGGCTCGGGCGCTTCGTCGAACTCCTCGACCGCCGCCCGCATCCGCTCGCGGAACTCGTCCGCGGAGAGCTCGTCGCGCGCGATCCCCACCACGGCGAAGGAATCGGGGAGGAGCCGCTCCCGGGCGAGCCGGTAGAGCGCGGGCACCAGCTTGCGCCGGGTGAGGTCGCCGGTCGCGCCGAAGATCACCATCGCCAGCGGCTCCGGCGTGCGGGCGGAGCGCATCCGCTCGCCGAGCGGAGCGCCCGGCGCCACCGCGGCCGCGGCGGCGGGGATGGACGGGGGAGCGATCATCCGGGGACGGGATCCTCCGGCTTGGCCTCCTTCACCGCGTGCCCGCCGAACTGGTTGCGGAGCGCGGCGATGACCTGCGCGGAGTACGACTCCTCCTGCCGCGAGCGGAAGCGGGAGAGCAGGGACAGCGTGATGACGGGGGCGGGGACGTCCAGGTCCAGCGCGGTCTCCACCGTCCAGCGCCCTTCGCCGGAGTCGGCCACCCAGCCGCGGATGCGCTCCAGCTCCGGCCCCTCGGCGGCGTAGGCGCGCTCCAGCAGCTCCAGGAGCCAGGAGCGCACCACGCTCCCCTGGTTCCAGAGCCCGGCGATGGCGCGCAGGTCGAGCGGGTAGTCGGAGGCGTGCATGATCTCGAACCCCTCGGCGTACGCCTGGAGGAGCCCGTACTCGATCCCGTTGTGCACCATCTTGACGAAGTGCCCCGCCCCGCTGGGCCCCACGTGCAGGTACCCGTCCGGCGGCGCCAGCGTGCGGAACGCGCCCTCGCAGAGGCGCACCGCCTCCGGCTCGCCGCCCACCATGAGGCAGTAGCCCACCTCCAGCCCCCACACCCCGCCGCTGGTGCCGGCGTCCACCAGGCGGATCCCCATCTCCCCGAGCTGCCGGGAGCGGCGCCGGGTGTCGTGGAAGTTGGAGTTTCCGCCGTCGATCAGCACGTCGCCCTCGAACATCTCGGCGGCCAGGCTCCGCAGCGTCTGCTCGGTGGGCTCGCCGGCGGGGACCATCACCCACACCACGCGCGGCGCCCGGAGCACCCCCACCATCTCGGAGAGCGACCCCACCGGCGTGGCGCCCTCGGCCGATCCCACCCGCTGCGTCAGCTCCGGGTCGAGGTCGAAGACGACCACCTCGTGCCCCCCGCGCAGGAGCCGGGTGACCATGTTCCCGCCCATCTTCCCGAGCCCCACCATCCCGATCTGCATGCCCCCCTCCGCGTCCATGACGGATCCCCGCGAACCGGATGCGGCGGTGATGCAAGTTGGGTTCCGGGTTGCGCCGCCCCACCCCCGACTCCGCGGCACCACCCTTGCACCTCGCCAGCGCCCCGGACAGCCCCGTCCAGCACCGGACCGGGGCGTCCGGCATTCCGGGTATGGACCGGCCCACCCGGCGGGCCCGCCCACCGGAGAACCGCAGCAAGGAGAGAACGATGCGCAGAATCCGGACGTTGCTCTTCCCCGCGCTCGCGGCGGCCGTCGTACTCGCCGCCTGCGGTGGCGAGGAGGCCGAGGTCGGCGAGGAGGGGGTGGACGCCCCCATCGCGGCGGAAGCGCCCGCGGCGGAGGCCGGCGTGGCCGCGGGCGGGCTGGGCGAGTGGGACACGGACCGCGACACGCGGCTGGCCTCCAACGAGTTCGGCGGCTGGATCAACCGCGGCGGCATCTACAAGCGCTGGGCGGGCGACACGGAGGGGATCGACGCCAACGAGTTCGGCACCGGCGCCCTCGGCATCTGGGACCGGGACAACGACAACCGGGTCACCGAGGCGGAGTGGACCGAGGGGACGCGCGGCTGGTTCGGAGAGGGCGAGAACGCCGGCACGTTCGCGGAGTGGGACGCCAACCGGGACACCTTCCTGGACGCGGGCGAGCTGGGCGAGGGGTTCAACCGCACCGGGGTCTTCCGCAGGTGGGATCGGAACGCCAACAACCTGCTGGAGGAGAACGAGTTCGGCGAGGGCGCCTTCGGCGTCTGGGACCGCAACCGCGACCGCTTCATCGACGAGACGGAGTGGGGCGCCGGGTTCGGCGACTGGGGCGCCTGACCCGACCCGACCGCTGAACGCGCCGAAGGGCGGCCCGGTGGTCCGGCCGCCCTTCGGCTTTCCCGTCTCCGCCCGCGTGGCTAGTCGCAGCGGCGCGCCAGCCTCCGCGCCGCCGCCGCGCTCGGGTACAGCGCGTGCGCCGCCCGGGCGTGCTC
>DASYWD010000370.1 GCA_035936415.1 Longimicrobiaceae bacterium | reverse complement strand
GGCAGGAGGAGTGGATCGACCGCCCGCTCCTCCTGCCCCCCGAAGGGATGGAGGCCGCCGGCCCGGACGGGCGCGCGGGGGCGCTCCTCCTCATTCCGCTGCACCTCCGGGCGCTGGCGGTGGGGGCGATCGTGCTCGCGCTGCCGGAGTCCGCCACGGCCGACGAGGGGGAGTGGGAGACGGCGCGCGCCTGCGCCGCGCTCGCCGCGCTGGTGCTGGAGCACGAGCAGGCCTTCGAGGATGCGCGGCAGGCCCGGCAGGCGCGCGACCACTTCCTCACCGCGCTCAACCACGAGATCCGCACCCCCGCGCTGGCGCTGATGCTGAACGCGGATGCGCTGCGCACCCTCGCCGGGGAGGGCGTGCCCCCCCGGCTCTCCAGGCTGATGGCGTCCACGCAGACGGCCATCACCACCATCATCCGGGTGCTGGAGGGGGTGCTGGAGCTCGGCGACCGGGAGGCGGCGGACGCCGCCTCCGGGGGCGACGTGGTGCAGCCGCGCGAGGCGGTGCTGCAGCTGCTGCGCCGCATCGAGCCCGCCGCCGACCGCAAGAAGCTCCCGATCGCCTTCCACGCCCGCCGCGACCTCCCCCCGCTGCAGACCGACGCGGCGCGCTTCTCCCGGATCCTCCTGCAGGTCCTCTCCAACGCCATCAAGTACACCGCCGAGGGCTCCATCGAGGTGCGGGTGGAGCGGGTCGGGCGGTGGACGGCGACGGCGCGGCGGCGCCCCTTCCTGTCGGTGCGCGTGGCGGACACCGGCCGCGGCATCCCGCGCGAGGTGCTGGAGCAGATGCTGGAGCCCTTCACCCAGGACGCCGACCCCGCGCGCACCGAATCCCACCTCCGCGGCGCGGGGCTGGGCCTTGCCCTGGCGCGCCGCCTCGCCCGCTCGCTCGGGGGCGACCTCCTGATCGAGAGCGAGCCCGGCCGCGGGACCGCCGCCTCGCTCTTCCTCCCCTACCACCGCTAGGACCGCTCCGGCCGGCGGCCGTGCGTGCTGCGGCTTTTGCCGCGCGTTTTGCATTCTGCACGCGCCGCGCGCGGCGAGGCTCCGCGCGCCGTGCGCCTCGCACTCCACGGAAGCCGTTGCGGCGCATGCTCGTGGGTGCCGCGGCCCCGGCCGCTCCGCGGAGCGGAAGTGATCTTGCACCCTGGGCGGGTCCGCACGAAATCCAACCGTTCACGTCCGATCCGTCGACGGACCGCAATGGACGACACGAGCAGGCAGAGACCGGTGAGGGGGGCGGAGCTGGCGCAGGGTCCGCCGGGAGGGAGGCGGCGGATCCGCACCGCCGCCGAGATCCGCGCGGCGCCGGAGGTCTGCGCGCTCTGCGCCGGGTGGAGCCGTGGCACCTCGCTCCACTTCGAGCACGAGCGCGCCGGCGAGCGCGTGCGGCTGGAGATGCACCTTTGCACCACCTGCGGCGACCGGATCGAGAAGCACCTGAAGCGCGCCATCCCGGTGCGCTCCATGGAGGTCACCCGGACCGAGGAGGCGGCGTAGCGCCCGGCCGGACCGACCGCCGCGCAGGAAGAACGGCCCCGTGCTGATGGCAGCGCGGGGCCGTTCTTCTTCCGGAGCCCGGCGTCACCCGCCGGGGATGTCCCGCTTCCCCCGCTTGGTCGCGTACAGCTCGCGGTCCGCGCGCTCGATCAGGTCGTCGGCGGACTTCATGGTGGGGTGGTACTCGGCGGCTCCCGCGCTGATGCGCGCGCGGCCGGCCAGCCTCTCCTCCACGCGGCGGATCAGCGACATCGCCCCCGGCAGGTCGGTGCCGGGAAGGATGATGAGGAACTCGTCGCCCCCGAAGCGCACCGCCAGGTCCGCGCCCCGGATCTCCTCCCGGAGGCAGTCCGCCACGGTCCGGAGCACGCGGTCGCCCTCCAGGTGCCCGTACTCGTCGTTGATGGCCTTGAAGCCGTCCAGGTCCACCATCACCAGCGAAAGGGCGTCGCCCCGCTGCGCCGCGGCCAGGCTGTGCTTGAGCACCACCTGCATGTGGCGGCGGTTGCCCAGCCCGGTCAGGGGGTCGGTGAGCGACAGCTCGCGGACCCGCTCGAACAGCTCCACCCGCTCGATGGCGATCTCCGCCTGGGAGACCAGCACGTCCAGGAGGCTCCAGTCCTCCGGCTCGAAGAGCCGCTCCCCGCGGCGCTCCACCAGGAAGAGGACCCCGCCCGCGGCCACCGGAACGTGCGCCAGGACGGCGGCGCTCGTGCGGGCGAAGACCGGCGCCAGCGCCGCGAGCGGCGAGCCGGTGTCGGGCTGCGCCTCCGCGCCGTAGATCAGCCCCGGCCGGCGGAGGCGCGGGTGCGCCGGGGCCGGGAACGACCTGGCCTGGACCGGCGCGGAGGGGTGGTCCACCACGGTGGCCCGCCCGCTCTCCTCGGCGACGACCAGGAAGCTGGTGTAGGCCCCCACCGTGCTGACCGCGCTCTGCAGGAGCGCCTCGTGCACCTCGGTGAGCGTCCGGGCGGAGTTCAGCCGCTCCGAGAAGGTGATGAGCTGCTCCGCCAGCCGGAACTGCCGCCACTCCCGCAGCCGCTCGCGCCGCCACGCCGCCGCCCCCGCGGCGGCGCGCATGAGCAGGTC
>DASYWD010000369.1 GCA_035936415.1 Longimicrobiaceae bacterium | reverse complement strand
GGACCCGGAAGGCCGCGTCCAGGATCATCTCCTCCTCCCCGGGGTCGCGCCACCCCGCCTCCAGCGGCTCGTCCCAGGCGACCGTCCCGCCGTCGACCCGGTACGGCTGCATCCAGAAGAGCCGCGTCCCGGCCAGGTCGCGCGCCTCCGCCACCAGCACCGGGCCGGGACCCGAGCCGGTGTCGATCGTGAGGTCGAGGGCGAGCAGGAGGACGGCGGGCGCCTTCTCGGCCGCGAAGCGGGCGATGGCGCCGGAAAGGATCTCGGGGGAGGAGCCGGCCAGCCCCTCCGGGACGGGGATCGCCAGCGTCCGGTACTCCGGGGTGGCGTGGCCGGGCCGCTCGTGCACGCACCGCAGGCGCGGAGGGACCGTCTCGCCCTCCGGCGCGGCCCGGTCGATCTCCTCGCGCATCTCTTCCAGGAACCGGGTGGCCGTACCCAGGGTCCTCTCCAGCCGGGCGATGCTCCTGCCTGCCAAGTTCCCCCCTCGTCCTGGCGTGTCTCGCTTCCGGAGATGGGGGGATGCAAGGCCTCTGCCAGGAGCCGGGGACGGGCGGGCTCAGTCCCGCGCCGCCTCCTCGACGGCCCGGCGCAGCCGGGGCCACACCGCTCCGGCGTAGCGGAGGAAGTTCGCGCGTTCCTCCGGGAGCTCCGCCAGGAACGCCCACGCCGGGGCCGAGCCCTTGCGCGTGTTGCAGGAGGAGCAGGCCGTGACCAGGTTCCCGGGGGAGTGGTCGCCGCCGCGCATGCGGGGCTGCACGTGGTCGAGCGTGAGCTGCTCCGCCGGGAAGGTCCGGGCGCAGTAGACGCAGCGGAAGGCGTCCCGCGCGAAGATCCGCTCCCGGAGCGACCTCTCCCCCGCCCCGCCGCTCATCTCACCCGCGTCCCACGGTGTACCCGTCGGCGGTGAGCGTCCCCACCAGCTGGACGACGTGCTCCCGCCCCCGCGTCTCCAGCGTGAGGTCGATCTCCGCCTCGGTGAGCCACAGGCCCGGCACCCCGCGGCGGTGCTCCAGGCTGAGGACGTTCGCCCCCTGCTCGGCCACCCGCCCGGTGAGCGCCGCCAGCGCCCCCGGCCGGTCCTCCACCCGCACGCGGAGGTGGGCGAGCCGGCCGTCGCGGACCAGCCCGCGCTCGATGATGCGGGAGAGGAGGTTCAGGTCGATGTTCCCTCCGCTGATCACCATCGCGACGCTGCGCCCCTCCAGCCCCCGGATGCGCCCCCCCACCACCGCGGCGACGGTCGTGGCGCACGCCGCTTCCGCCACGGTCTTCTCCCGCTCCAGGAGGAGGAGCACCCCGCTGGCGATCTCCTCCTCGTCCACGGTGACCAGCTCGTCCACGTAGCGCTCGATGTGGCGGAAGGTCTCGTCGCCGATGCGGCGCACCGCGATCCCGTCCGCGATGGTCTCTGCCGGGGGGATGACGACCGGCTCCCCCGCCTCCCGTGCCCGCAGCGCCGCCGGGAGCACCGACGATTCCACTCCCACGACCCGCACCTCCGGCCGCAGCTCCTTGACCGCCGCGGCGATCCCGGAGATCAGCCCGCCGCCGCCCACCGGCACCACCACCACGTCCAGCTCCGGTACCTGCTCCAGCAGCTCCAGCCCGATGGTGCCCTGCCCGGCGATCACGAGGGGGTCGTCGAACGGGTGGATCAGCGTCTGCCCCTCCGCCTCGCGGATCCGCTGCGCCTCGGCCATGGCCTCGTCGTACACGGAGCCGTGCAGCACCACCCGCGCGCCGTAGCGCTCCGTGCTGGAGACCTTCACGAGCGGCGTCCGCTCCGGCATCACGATGGTGGCGGGGATCCCCAGCTCGCGCGCGTGGAAGGCCACCCCCTGCGCGTGGTTCCCCGCGCTCGCGGCGATCACCCCCAGCCGGCGCTCCTCCTCCGGAATGGCGAGCATCCGGTTCAGCGCGCCCCGCTCCTTGAACGAGCCGGTGCGCTGCAGGTTCTCGAACTTGAACCAGGCGCGCCCGCCGAACATCTCCCCGAAGGCCTCGGAGGGAGTGCAGGGGGTGACGACGACGCGGCCGGCGATGCGGCTGCGGGCTTCGCGAATGTCCTGGAGACGTGGCATCGGCTGCGGCGGAGGAGGGCGCGGGGCGGCGGATTGCCGCGGCGAGCCGAATGTGATAACCTCCCCGTTCCCGGCGGGCAAGATACCGGCCCGTCCGGGCCGCCCCGCGGCTCGCCGGGGGACGGCGGCGCCCCCCGGAACCCGTCCGCGCCCGAGTGCACGACCCCCGGCTGCACCTGCTCCGCGCCACGCTCGCCCGCCGCCCTCTCCGGCGTGCCGGCGCCGCGCCGGAGGTTCCGCGCGCATCGGTGGCACTCGTGTTGCGGCCGGCCGGTCCCGACCTGGAGCTCCTGCTGATCAAGCGGGCGGTCCGCGCCGGCGACCCGTGGTCCGGCCACATGGCGCTCCCCGGCGGGAGGCGCGACCCGGGGGATGCCGACGCGCTGGCGACCGCCGTGCGGGAGACCCGGGAGGAGGTGGGGATCGACCTGGCCGCCTCCGGGGCGCCGCTGGGCGCCCTGGACGACCTGGCGCCCCTGGGCGGCGCGCCGCGGATCGTGGTGTCGCCGTTCGTGTTCGGCGCGGAGCCCGGCGTCATGGCGACGCCCAACCACGAGGTCGAGGCCGCCGTGTGGATCCCGCTCCGCGAGCTGGCCCACCCGGACTCCGCCACCGAGCACCTGCTGGAGGTGATGACGGGGGAGCTTCTCCGCTTCCCCGCCATCGGCACGCGAGGGTACGTGATCTGGGGGATGACCCATCGGATCCTGGACGGCTTCCTGGGGATCGCGATCCCCCTGCTGGAGAAGGAGGGGGAAGGATGAGCGACACCCGCGTGCTGGTCCTGGGGTGCGGATACGTGGGCCGGCGGCTCGCCCGCGCGCTCGCCGACCCGGGCGCCGAGGTGGTGGGGACCACCCGCGACCCGGCGCGCGCCGACGAGATCGCCGCCGCCGGGGCCCGCCCCGCGCTCGCGGAGCTCGCCCGCCCGGAAACGCTGGCGCCGCTGGTGGAGTGGCGCCCGCACGTGGTGTTCGACCTGGTGAAGCCGCAGCCCGCGGGCGAGGACCGCTACGCCCTGGAGGGGACCCGGAACGTGGCGCACGCCTTCGCCGCCTCCCCGCCGGAGGCGCTGGTGTACCTGAGCAGCACCTCCGTGTACGGGCGGCGCGACGGCGAGTGGACCGACGAGGACACCCCGGTGAGCCCCTCCTCCGCCGTGGGGGAGGCGCGGGCCGAGGCCGAGCGGATCTACCTGGAAGCGTGGCGGGAGCACGGCCTCCCGGCGCGCATCTGCCGCGTGCCGGGGATCTACGGCCCCGGCCGGACGCTCCGCGAGCGGCTGGAGCTGGGCGCCTACCGGCGGCTGGACGACGAGGACCTCTGGGTGTCGCGGATCCACGTGGACGACCTGGTCGCCGGGCTGGTCGCCGCGTGGGAGCGGGGGCGCCCGGGTGAAGTCTACCTGCTCTGCGACGACGAGCCGGTCACCGGGGCGGAGTACGCCGAGCTGACCGCGGAGCTCCTGGCGCTTCCGCTCCCCCCCGCGGTGTCGCGCGACGACATCCGGCAGGAGCTGTCGGGGAGCGCCTTCGAGCGCCGCGTGGGCTCGCGCCGCTGCTCCAACCGGAAGATGCGCGCCGAGCTGGGCGTGGTCCCCCGCTACCCCTCGGTGCGGGAGGGCGTCCCCGCCGCGCTGGCGGAGGAAGGAGCGCTCTGAGCCCCATGGAGCGGCACCCGTTCACTCTTGAGCTGACCCCGCGGCAGGCGGAGGCGCTGCGCGCCCTCGCCGCGCTGGAGGAGCTCCCCCCGGAGGTGTACGCGGTGGAGGTGCTGGTGAAGCACCTGTACCATGCCTACACCCCGGACGTCGCCCGGCGCGCCGCCGAGGCCGCCGAGCCGTCCCGCGACCCCGACCACGGCGCGGGGGCCCGGTAGCCCCTCCGGGCACCGCCCCGCGCCGGACCACCAGACCAGGCCGAGTCCGCATGCGAGACAGCTCGTTCGAGTTCCTTAAGCGCCTCCTGGACGCTCCCGGCCCCTCGGGGTTCGAGACCGTCCCGGCGCGGATCTGGCGCGCCGAGGCCGAGGCGATCGCCGACCGCGTCGAGGCCGACGTCGCCGGGAACTCCGCCGCCACCCTGAACCCGGGCGGCACCCCCCACGTGATGCTGGCCGGGCACATCGACGAGATCGGCCTGATGCTGACCCACGTGGACGACGACGGGTTCCTGTACTTCGACGGGATCGGCGGGTGGGACCCGCAGGTGCTCGTGGCGCAGCGGATCCGGGTCATGACCCGCAGCGGCGACGTCGTGGGGGTCGTCGGCAAGAAGCCGATCCACCTGATCAAGGGCGACGAGAAGGAGCGGGCGGCGAAGATCACCGACCTGTGGATCGACGTGGGGGTGCGGAGCCGCGAGGAGGCCGCCGCGCGCGGGATCCGCGTGGGCGACCCGGCGGTGGTGGACGCGAGGCTGGTGGAGCTGGGCAGCGGCCTGATCGCCTCCCGCTCGGTGGACAACCGGATCGGCGCCTTCGTGGTGCTCGAGGCGCTCCGGCTCCTGAAGGAGGGAGGCACCTTCGGGGCGCGGGCGACCGCGGCGGCCACCACCCAGGAGGAGATCGGCTTCAGCGGCGGCGGGGCGCGCGTCTCCGCCTACACGCTGGACCCGCAGGTGGCGCTGGTCGTGGACGTGTCCTTCGCCACCGACTCGCCGGGGATGGAGAAGAAGGAGCTGGGGATCCACAAGCTGGGCGGCGGGCCGATCCTGGCGCGGGGCTCCGCCACGCACCCGCTGGTGTTCGAGCGGCTGGCGGAGCTGGCCGAGGCGGAGGGGATCCCCTACTCCATCCAGGCCAGCCCCAAGCACACCGCCACCGACGCCGACGCCATCTACCTGTCGCGCGCCGGGGTGGCGACGGGGGTGATCTCCATCCCCAACCGGTACATGCACAGTCCCAACGAGATCGTGTCGCTGGACGACCTGGACGCGGCCGCGCGCCTGATCGCCGCCTTCGTCCGCTCGCTGGACGGCGACGCCGACTTCGTCCCCCGCTGACCCGCGACCCGGACCCGCCGTGTACACCGTAGACGAGACCGTCGTGCGCGCCCCCGTGGACACCTGCTTCCGCACGGGGGCGGACGTGGAGCGCTGGCCGGAGTGGCTCCCCCACTACCGCTGGGTCCGCTTCCAGCGGAAGGACGGCTGGGCCACCGGCCGGGTGGAGATGGCGGCCCGGCGCGACTTCGGCCCGCTCCCGTACCCCGTCTGGTGGGTGTCGGAGATGCACGTAGACACCGCCCGCCCCGCCGTGGTCTACCGGCACGTGGACGGGATCACCACCGGGATGGACGTGGAGTGGACCTTCGAAGACCGCGGCGACGGCACCACGCACGTCCGCATCGTCCACGACTGGGACACGGGCCCCCGGTGGCCGCTCCCCGGCCCCGCCCGGAGGCTGATCGGCAGCGCCGTGATCGGCCCGGTCTTCATCCACCACGTGGCCAGCCGGACGCTGGCGGGGATCAAGAGGGCGGCGGAGGGAGCGGCGAGGGAACAGGGGACAGCCGATAGGTGACGGCGGGCAGCCATGGGACGGCGGGATTCCCCTGTTGTCGCCTGCCGTTCTGGAACGTAGTCCGGACTCGTCGGTAAACAAGCTGGCGGGTCCTCGGCTTTATGACACATCGAGAGAAAGGGCGCAGGTAGCGCATGAGGGGCACGGCCCACGATCCGTCCGACGAGTACACCCCCCGCCGCGTCGTCGTGACGGGGATCGGCTGCCTCACCCCCATCGGCACCGGGGTCGAGGGGCTGTGGGAGGGGCTGCAGCGCCGCGAGTCGGCGGTGCGCCGCATCTCCCGCTTCGACCCCTCGCCCTTCCGCTCGCACATCGCCGCACAGGTGGACGACTTCGAGCCCACCGACTACATGGACCGCAGCCGCGCCCGGCGCATGGAGCGGTACGCGCAGTTCTCCGTGGCCTCGGCGCGGATGGCGCTGGAGGACGCCGCGCTCGACCCGGCCTCCGTGGACCCGGACCGGGCGGGGGTGCAGATGGGGAGCGCGCTGGGGGGCGTGGCCTACGGCGAGGGGCAGTTCAACTCGTACCTGGAGAAGGGGGTGCGGGGGGTGGACGCCACGCTCGCGCTGGCGGTGTTCAACGGCTCCGCTTCCTGCAACGTCGCCATCGAGTTCGGCTTCACCGGCCCCAACTCCACCAACGGGATGAGCTGCTCCTCCGGCGCCATCGCCGTGGGCGACGCGTGGCGGCTGGTGCGCAGCGGAGAGGCGGACGTGGTGGTCGCCGGGGGGGTGGAGGCCCCGCTGGCGCCCCTCTGCTACGGCGCCTTCGCCATCATCCGCGCCATGTCCACCCGCAACGACGACCCGGAGCGCGCTTCCCGCCCTTTCGACGCGGACCGCGACGGCTTCGTCATGGGCGAGGGCGCCGCCGTGCTGATCCTGGAGGAGCTGGAGCACGCCCGCCGTCGCGGCGCCCGCATCTACGGCGAGGTGCTGGGCTACGGGACCTCCAACGACGCCCACCACATGACCGCGCCGCGCCCGGACGGGACCCAGGCGGCACGCGCCATGCGGGCGGCCCTGCGGACCGGCGGCGTCCGCCCGGAGGAGGTGGACTACGTAAACGCGCACGGCTCCTCCACCCCGCTCAACGACTCCACCGAGAGCCGGGTGATCCGGGAGGTGCTGGGGGAGCACGCGGACCGGGCGGTCGTGAGCGGGACCAAGGGGTACCACGCGCACTGCCTGGGAGCCACCGGCGCGATCGAGGCGGCGATCTCCATGCTCGCCATCCACCGCGGGTGGATCCCGCCGACGCTGAACCTGGAGACCCCGGGCGAGGGGTGCGACCTGAGCTACGCGGTCGGCGAGGGCGCCTGCGTCCCGGTGCGGCGGGTGCTGTCCAACTCCTTCGGGTTCGGGGGGATCAACGCGGCGCTCGCGTTCGGGAGCCTCTCGTAGGCTCGGGAGCGTTCCCGTTCGGGAACATCTGCGCGGCGTGGGTGCTATAACAGCGCTGTCTACGACCGGCGACGGACTGTGCACGAACGGTTTGACTTCCGAGGGGGGGCGGCTTACATTGCTCGGTTATGATTTGTCATTCTCGGACAAGACGCCGGAACCGGTTGATCTGAGAGCAGTGGGCCTCGCACACCAACGAGGCTCCTGCTCTCATCTTTTTTCCCTGGATGAGCCGAACCCATGTTCCTGAGCTCCCGCGCGCTTGACTCCTTCGACCAGTACCTCCACGACGTGGAGAAGTACCCGCTCATCGAAGACCCGGCGGAAGAGCGGGCCCTCGCCCGGAGGGCCCGGTCCGGAGACAAGGAGGCAGCGGAGCGCCTGGTGACCGCCAACCTGCGCTTCGTGATCTCCTACGTGAAGAAGTACCAGGGCCGCGGCCTCGGGCTGGCGGAGCTGGTCTGCATCGGCAACGAGGGGCTCCTCAAGGCCGTGAAGAAGTTCGACCCCGAGAAGGGGGTGAAGTTCATCTCGTACGCGGTGTGGTGGATCCGCCAGACCGTCCTGCAGGCGCTCGCGGAGCAGACCCGCTCGGTCCGCATCCCCCTCAACCAGAACTCCAACCTGGTCCGCCTTTCCCGGGTGGACACGGCGCTCACCCAGACCCTCGGCCGCTCCCCCACCGACGAGGAGATCGCCGACGAGATGGGCGAGCCGGTCGACACCGTCCGCGCGCTGCGCCGGGTGGCGGCCAGCGAGCTTTCGCTGGACGCGCCGCTCGACCGGGGCGACCGCGACTCGGCCTCCTTCGGCGAGCGCTTCGCCGGCGCCGAGACCGACGAGATCGAGGAGGAGGTGGAGGCGCAGGCGAGGCGCGAGTTCCTGGAGCGGATGTTCGAGAAGTACCTCACGGAGCGCGAGCGGAAGATCCTCTACCTCTACTACGGGCTGGACGAGGGCGAGGAGCGCACGCTGGAGGAGATCGGCTCCCTCCTGGGTGTGACGCGCGAGCGGATCCGCCAGATCCGCAACCGCGCCTTCGAAAAGCTCCGCGAGAGCCCGGACGGCGCCGCGCTGGAAGGGTTCTGGGCCGTTTCCTGACCCTCCGGCCCGAGCGATGACTCACCCGCGGGGTGGAGGGGCAATGCCCCCCCACCCCGCGCTCTTTGGCACCCCTCTTCACCCGGTCCATGTCCATCGACTCGTTCGCGGCCTCCGTACGCTCGCACTTCCCCGTCTTCGAGCGCCGCTGGGACAGCCGCACGCTCGCCTTCTTCGACGGCCCCGGCGGGAGCCAGGTCCCGCAGCCCGTGGCCGACGCCGTGGCGGAAACGCTCCTCTTCCGGAGCGCCAACGTGCACGGCGCCTTCCCCACCAGCCGCGACGCGGACGCGGTCATCGCCGCCGCGCGCGACGCCGCCGTGGACTTCCTGGGGGCCGGCTCGCCCGCGGAGGTGGCGTTCGGCGCGAACATGACCACCCTCACCTTCGCCTTCGCGCGGTCGCTCGGCCGCGCCTGGGAGCCGGGGGACGAGGTGGTGGTCACCGACCTGGACCACCAGGCCAACGTGGCGCCCTGGCGCCGCACCGCCGAGGACCGGGGGGCGACGGTGCGCAGCGTCCCCTTCGACCCGGCGACGATGCAGTTGGACCTGGACGCCCTGGAGGCGATGCTCGGGCCCCGCACCCGGCTGGTCGCAGTGGGCGCCGCCTCCAACGCCGTGGGGACCGTCACGGACGTCGCGCGGGTGGCGGAGATGGCCCGGCGGGTGGGCGCGCTCGTCTACGTGGACGCGGTGCACTACGCCCCGCACCGCCTGGTGGACGTGCGGGCGCTGGGGTGCGACTTCCTGGCCTGCTCGGCCTACAAGTTCTTCGGCCCGCACGTGGGGCTCCTCTGGGGGAAGCCGGAGCACATGGAGGCGCTCGTCCCGTACAAGGTGCCGCCCTGCGCCGACACCCTCCCGGAGCGCTGGGAGACGGGGACGATGAACCACGAGGGGATGGCCGGGGTGGCGGCGGCGGTGGACTGGATCGCCTCGCTGGCCCCTGAGCCGGCGGCCACGCGCCGGGAGGCGCTCCGCGCCGCGATGGAGCGGATCGGCGAGCACGAGGACGCCCTGTTCGACCGGCTCCTGGACGGGCTGGAGGCGATCCCCGGCGTGCGGGTCTTCGGGCCGCCGCGCGGGGAGCCGCGCACCCCCACTGCCGGCTTCACCGTGCGGGGGGTCCACGCCGACGAGGTGGCCCGGCGGCTGGGCGACGAAGGCGTCTGCGTATGGAGCGGGAACTTCTACGCCACGGGCGTGACCGAGGGGCTGGGGATCGTGCAGCAGGGCGGGCTGGTCCGCGCCGGGGTGGCCCCGTACTGCACGGACGAGGACGTACGGCGGCTGGTGGAGGGGGTGGGCCGGATCGCGGCGGAGGCGCCGTCGCCGGAGGCCGCGGCGGTGTAGCGGCGGGTGCGCGGTCCGCCGCCTCTCAGCGCCCTCCGGGGCCGCGGGTGCCGTACAGCAGCTTCCGGATGACGTCGGCGAGGGCCGGCGCGACGGAGGCGACCCGGACCGGCGGCGCCTCCGTGGCGGGAGGGGTCGGGACGGTGTCGGTGACCAGCACCTCCGCGACGCCCTCGGCGGCCAGGCGCGCGAGGGCGCCGTCCAGGAAGAGCCCGTGGGTGGCGGCGACGCGGAACTCCGTGGCCCCGGCGTCCCGCAGCGCGCGCACGCTCCCCACCAGCGTCCCCCCGGTGGAGACCATGTCGTCCACGAGCAGGCAGGGGCGTCCTTCCACCTCCCCGGCGAGCTGCGTCACCTCGGTGTCCGAGCCGCTCTGCCGCCGCTTGTGCAGCACGGCGAGCTGGGCGTCCAGCTCGCGCGCGTACTCCGTCGCCAGCTTCACCCGCCCGGTGTCCGGCGAAACGACGACGGTGTCCGGCGGGAGCCGACCGCGCAGCTCCGCCGCGAGGGCGCAGACGGCGGAGAGCGAGTCTACCGGAATGGAGAAGAACCCCTCGATCTGCGGTGTGTGCGGGTCCACCGTGACGACGTGCGCGATCCCGGCCACCTGCACGAGCTGGGCGACCAGGCTGGCGGTGATGGGCTCGCGGCGCTGGTTGCGCCGGTCGGCCCGCGCGTAGCCGAAGTACGGCACCACCGCGGTGATCCGCCCCGCCGCCGAGCGCCGCGCCGCGTCCGCGAACGCCAGGAGCTCCACCAGGTGCTCGTTGACCGGAGGAGAGGTGGGCTGCACCACGAACACCTCCTTCGCCCGGACGGACTCCTCCAGCCGCACCGTCAGCTCGCCGTCGGGAAAGCGCTCCGTCTCGCAGGCGCCGAGCGGCACCCTCATCTCCCGGGCGACGGCCTCCGCCAGCCGGGGGTTCGCGGTGCCGCCGAAGACGGCGAAGCCTGCGCTCACGGGATCTCCTCCGGCCGGGGGTGGGCGGGCGGGCGGCGCAGGGAGCGTGCCGGGAAGGGAGTGCGTGAGTGCGAAAGTAGAACGGCGCCCCGACCGGGAGATCCCGGTGGGGCGCAGGTTCGCACCTCGCACCTCGCACCTCGCACCTCGCACCTCGCACTCGTCCGTCAGGCCACCTTCAGCCCCTCCGGGATGGGGCCGCCGTCGCGGCACCAGCGGACGAAGATCCGCTGGCACTCCAGCAGGTCCGGGGCGACCAGGTCCCAGCGGGAGGGCTCCAGGGGGATTCCGTGCAGCGTCATCCCCGCCTCTTCGGGCGTCCGGCCGCCCTTGCGGTTGTTGCACTCCAGGCAGGAGAGGGCCAGGTTCTCGTAGCGGTGCGCCTCCCGCTGGTGCCTGAACTTCCACCGGGGGACGATGTGGTCCATGGTGAAGAAGTTCCAGGACTCCAGCTCCTCGCCCGTGCGCAGGCAGTACAGGCAGCGCCCGTTGTCGCGCTTGATGAGCGCCTGCAGGTTCGGCGTCCCCGTGGGGATGTTGTGCAGGTCGAAGAGCGGGCTGTGCATCCTGCGCAGCGCCACCACCAGCGGAACCGGGAACTCCTCGCGGACGCTCCGCCACACCCGCATGGCGTCCGGGATCTCACCGGTCGAGACCTCCAGCGCGTTGAGGACCACGTCCACCTTCCCCGCCCCGCCGCCCACGGCGTCGTCCTCGAAGAACAGCGAGAACGCGCGCTCCACGGGTATCACCGCGCGCGGCTGGAAGTTGGCGTTGAGGAGAAGGGTGCGGATCTTCTTCATCGCGCCCTCCCCCCGCGGACCGGCCCGGCCGCCTTCGAACCGACGAACGACTCCGTCATACTCGAACGCCCCCCGGTGGCTGTGGGCCTGCTAGGCTTTCGGCCTCAATGGTTTACCGATGTTTCTCCGTTTCAAAACTCGTGCGAGCCGGACGCATGCCCGCACCGCTCCGGTCCGGAACGCAGAGGAGCCCACGCGCCGCCGAAGGCACGTGGGCTCCTCATCTTCCGTTCACCGGACGCGACGCTCGCCCCGGCCCCGCTCCTCCCGGAGCAGGGCCCGCTGGCCGGGCTGGTACTGTGGTACGGGCTCGCCGGGACCATGGCCGCTTCCTCGCACGGTGAACCGGACGGCGGCACCGGTCCTCCGGTGCGCCTCCCGAAAGATAGTGTTGCCCGCGATCTCGGTCAAATGGGGCTGCAGAAGGAGCCCCGGACACCTGCCGGCGCCAGGAGCTCCCCCGCCGATGACCTCGCGGAGCTTACTTCTCGACGATCAGCGCGGTCACCATCCCGAACATCCCGTGCGTCGACTCGGCGTGCGTGAGGATGTGGCAGTGGAACGCCCACACCCCCGGGTTGTTGCAGTTGACGATCACGTCCCACCGCTCGCCGGGCGCGATGTTGAGGGTGTCGCACTTCCAGGGGGCCGGCTGCGGCCAGCCGTCCTTGTCGATCACCGTCATGTGCATCCCGTGCAGGTGCATGGGGTGGATCATCATCCCCTCGTTCATGAAGCGGATGCGCACCTTCTGGCCCAGCTTGGCCACGATCGGCTCGGTGGCGGGGAAGTCCTTGCCGTTCAGCGTGTAGCCGTGGAACCCGTCGTTGAGGATCATCACGTAGTCCACGTCCACCGTCTCGATGGGACGCGGGTGCTTCGGCTCCACGACGAAGGCGCCCAGCAGCCCCTTCCCCACCTGCTCCGCCGCGTTGTGGTGCGAGTGGTACATGTGCGAGCCGGCGTTCCCGTCGGGGACGGTGAACTCGTAGGTGTACGTCTCGCCCGGCTTGACCGGCGGCTGGGTGATGAAGGGCACGCCGTCCTGGTCGTTGGGGAGCTCCAGCCCGTGGAAGTGCACGGCGGTGGACTGCTCCAGCTCGTTCTTCAGGACCACCCGCACGCGGTCGCCCTCCCGGACGCGGATCTGCGGGCCGGGAACCTGCTCGTTGTAGGCCCACCCCTCCACCATGTGGCCGGGCTTGGTCTCCCACTGCATCTTCCGGGCGGTCAGCTCGTAGACCTTCACGCCGTTCTCGAGGCGCGGCTTCAGGAGCTGGTTCCCCATCTTCGCCGTCCTGGCGGGGAATGGCTTGATCCCCTCCTCGTGCATGCGGTCCATCTCTTCGGCCGCGGCACGGACCTCGGCGGGGGTCCTGGGGTGGGTGGCGGTGGTCCCGCCGCTGTGGTCGCTGGCCGCGTGCGCGGTGGCGCCTCCGGCGGCCTTCTTCGCCTCGGGAGGCGACTGCTCCGCGGCGCCCGTGCTGCAGGCGGCCAGGGCGGGCACGGCGAGCCCCAGCGCGGAGACGCGCAGGAAGTCCCGGCGGGAGGACCGACTGGGGATCTGCGGTTCCTGCTTCTCGGTCTCGGTCATCGTCGTGTATGCTGGGTCGGGGCCGGCCGCCGGGAAACGGTCGAACACGCTTTCCTGCCCGGCAGCGATGGGACAAAGCTACCGTCCGCGTCGGGTACGTTCTGTCGGGCCGGGGCTGAAGAGCGGGTGGGGCGGAGGAGGAACCTGCGGCGGGAGATTCCCCTACGGCGGGACGACCGACGGGGGAGATCGCCCCGCGCAGCGGAGAGGAGTGCGAGGTGCGAAGTGCGAAACGGCGCCCCTCCCGGGAGATCCCGGCCGGGGCGCCGTAGCAGGCTGGTGCGCGCCGCCCGCGGCGGCGTGGAAGGGAAAGCCCGTCAGGTGGAGACGAGCCGGACCCCCTCCGCGGGAGGCGCGGGGCGCTCCATCCCGACCGGTTCGACGCGCTCCGCGATCACCGGGTCGTCGTCGCCGAGCACCTCGGCCAGGACCCACACGACCAGCGCCAGGAGGATCAGCCCCAGGATCCAGGGCCAGATCCCCGGCCCGCGACGCTGTACGTTGATGTCCGCCATGGTCCACCTCCTCCCGTTTCCGGTTCGCGCGGTGCCCCGTCGAGCCGGGCGGCCCGGGAGGCAGGGCCCGCGAGACCCTGCAAGGTCGGTACCGGCGGGCCGGCTCCGCCGCCGCCGATCCCCATTTCCAGCAACGATTTCTGGCGCGCGGACTGCTACGGCTGCTCGGCGGCGAGGTGGCGCAGGAACCAGTCGCGGGCGAGCCGCGCGACCTCCTCGAGCGTCCCGGGCTCCTCGAAGAGGTGGGTGGCCCCGGGAACGATCTCCAGCCGCACCGGGGCGGCCATGCGGGCCATGGCGTCGCGGTTCATCCCGATCACCGGGACGTCGTCGCCGCCGACGACCAGGAGCGTGGGGGCGCGGA
>DASYWD010000368.1 GCA_035936415.1 Longimicrobiaceae bacterium | reverse complement strand
CCGGTTCCGGCGGCGGTCAGCGCGGAGAGACGACCGCCCGCGGGAAGCGGGACGGCTGCCAGCGCTCGCGCGGGGTGATCGCGCCGATCCCGGCGCCGATCCCGCCACCCAGCAGCCCCACGCCGACCGCCCCGAGCGCCGCGGAGGTCGCGACCCCCGTGGGGAGCTCGCTGGCGAGCTGCGCTCCGACGATCACCCCGAGGCCGAACCCCAGGAAGCCGCCCCAGGTGCTCCCCCGGAACGCCCGCGCGCCCCGGTTCCTGCCGAGGCTGACCTCCGCGGACTCCACGAGGGAGAGGCGCATCCACCGCTCCGACGCCGGATCGGTGGACCGGAGGTGCACCCAGCCGGAGTCCGCGGACACCACCGTGCCGCTGATCTTGTCGGCCGAAAGCACGGGCGCGACGATGCGGACCCGGGCTCCGGGCGCGAGGAGGGGCGCCGGCTGCTGCTGTGCGGCGAGGGCGCCGGGAAGGGCCAGGGCGAGCCCGGCCACGAGGGCATAGACGTGTCTCATGTTCGCTGCGGTTCGATTTTCGGATACGACGGGAGGCGGATACGGCGGGAGCGGCAGAGGCCCGCGCAGTCTGGAAGGGCGGACCGGCGCCTGAAATCTAGCGCTGGCGGGCGCGGCGTCAATGCCGCGGCAGGAGAACGGCTACCCGTGCGAGCAGCCGCACCCACCTCCGCAGCCGCCCTTCTTCTCCTTCTTGCCCACTCCCACCGCCGCGAGGGCGCGGCGGCCCAGGTACAGGGCGGCGCCGGCGAGGCTGCCGGCCACCACGAGCGTCTGCAGGATCTGCGCGTCCATCGCCGCCTCCGTTCAGGCGCCCAGGCCGAGCGCGAGCCCCACCCGGTACACCAGGAAGGCGGCGCCGTAGGCCAGCGCGAGCATGTAGCCGAACTGGAAAGAGGCCCATTTCAGGCCCTCCCGCCCCCCGCCGGTCTCCCGGTGCACCACCGCCACCGTGCTCGCGCACATGAGCGCGTACACGTAGAACACCATGAGCCCCACCGCCACCAGCGGGGAGTACACCAGCGCGCCCGTGCCGGCGTCGCGCTCCCCGAGGAGCCGGTCCCGCAGGACCACGGACGACTCGTCCGCCTCGCTCCCCACGCCGTAGATGGTCCCCATGCTGGAGACGAACACCTCGCGCGCCGCGAACGAGCTGAGGATCGCCACCCCGATCTTCCAGTCGTACCCCAGCGGCTGCACCGCGGGCTCGATCACGCGCCCCATCCGCCCCAGCACGGAGTTCTCGAGCTGCTGCTCCTGCGCGACCTCGTCGGGGAGGCCGGGGGCGGGCTCCGTCTTCGGGTAGGTCGCCAGCGCCCACAGCACGATGGTGATGGCCAGGATCACCGTCCCCGCGCGCCGCAGGAACATGCTCACCCGGTGCCACACGGTGGTGAGGAGCACCCGCAGACGGGGGAGGCGGTAGGGCGGGAGCTCCATGATCATGGGGCGCACCTGCCCGCGGAGCAGGGAGCGCTTGAAGATCGCCGCGACCGCCAGCGCGCTCACCGTGCCCAGCAGGTACATCGCCAGCAGGGTGATCCCCTGCAGGTTGAAGATCCCGGCGACGGCCACGGAGGGGATGAAGGTGCCGATCAGGAGCGTGTAGACCGGGATCCGCGCCGAGCAGCTCATCAGCGGGAGCACCATGATGGTCGCCAGGCGGTCCTCGCGGTTCTCGATGGTCCGCGTGGACATCACTCCCGGCACCGCGCAGGCGTAGCCGGAAAGGAGGGGGATGAAGCTGCGCCCGTGCAGCCCCACGCCGCGCATGAAGCGGTCCATGATGAACGCCGCCCGCGCCATGTACCCCGTGTCCTCCAGGAATCCCAGGAAGAGGAAGAGGATGGTGATCTGCGGGAGGAAGACGAGCACCGACCCCACCCCGGCGATGACCCCGTCCACCACCATGCTGCGCAGGTCGCCCTCCGGGAGGAGCGCCCCCACCGCCGCCCCGAGCGAGGCGAAGCCCCCCTCGATGGCCCCCATGACCGGCTCCGCCCAGGAGAAGACGGACTGGAACACCACCGCCATCAGCGCCAGGAAGATCAGCGGGCCCCAGACGCGGTGCAGCACCACGGCGTCGATCCGGTCGGTGGCGGTCCTGCCGCGCTCACCCTCGCGGCGCACGGCGGCGTCCACCACCTCCGCGATCCACCCGTAGCGAGCCTCCGCCTCCAGGCTGCGCGCGTGGATCCCGGTCGCCTCCAGGCGCGCCTCGGCCTCCGCGACCGCCTCCTCCAGCCCCGGCACGCCCGCCAGGTGACCCTCCGCATGCGGCACCGCCAGGAGGCGCAGCGACTCCATCGCCGCCGCCCCGGGGGTGAAGCCCGCCTCCCGGAGCCGCGCCTCGACCGGCTCCAGCGCCTCCACGGCCTCGCCGGGGAGCGCGAAGCGGCGCTCGGGGCGGGGGAGCCCGCGCGCGCCGCGGACGGCGCGCTTCAGCACGTCCAGCCCCTGGCCCCGCGTCGCCACGGTGGGGACCACCGGCGCGCCGAGCTGCAGCGTCAGCTCCACCGCGTCGATGCGGAGCCCCGCGGCCTCGGCGGCGTCCACCTGGTTCAGCGCCACGACGGTGGGGAGCCCCAGCTCCAGCACCTGGCTGGCGAGGAACAGGTTCCGCTCCAGGTTCTGCGCGTCCAGCACGACCACCACCGCGTCCGGCGCGGGGACGCCCTCCACCCGGCCCAGGAGCACGGCGAGCGCGATCTCCTCGTCCGGCGACGACGCGGAGAGCGAGTACGTCCCCGGCAGGTCGATCACCGTGACGACCCGGTCGGGGCCGTCCGCGTAGCGGCCCTCCACGCGCTCCACCGTCACCCCGGAGTAGTTCCCCACGCGCTGCCGCATCCCGGTCAGCGCGTTGAACAGGGTGCTCTTCCCGGTGTTCGGGTTGCCGATCAGCGCCACACGCGACACACCCCCGCCGTGCGCGGAGGGCGCGGGCGAGGGTGCGGGAGGGGCCGGGACCTTTCCGGCGTCCAGTACTTCCATCTATTCCACCGTGATGTGCTCTGCTTCGGCGCGCCGGAGGGTCAGCATGTAGCCCCGGAGCCTCACTTCCATCGGGTCGCCCAGCGGTGCCGTGCGGATCACCTCGAGGGTGGTGCCGCGGATCAGCCCCAGGTCCATCAGCCGTCGGACCGCGTCCGCGTCGCCTGCCACCGCCGTCACGCGTCCCCGCTCGCCGGGGCGCAGCTCCGCGAGCTTCCGCGCCAACTCAGGACCCCAGCGGCAGCACCCGGATGGCGGATGCCAGCCCGGAGCCCAGCGCCAGGCGCGAGCCCCGCACGTCCAGGAGCATCCCGTTCCGCGAGTCCACCACCGTCACGCAGGCGCCCTCGAAGAGGCCCAGGCTGCGCAGCCGGCTCGCCTCGGCGCTCTCGCACTCCATCCCGAGCACCGCCGCGCGGCAGCCGGTGGCGCACGCGGAGAGCGTGCACGAGCCGCAGCCGGAGTCGGCCCTGGCCGGGGTGCGTCGTGCGAGCTCGAGGAGGCGCTTCAGCATCGAACGTGGCGGCGGTTTCTGGACGAGCTGAGAATGAGTTTCAATCGGCCCCAAGTATAGGCCGTGGCGCGCGGCCGCGCAAGCGTGGCGTCCGGGGTTGCCGGGGGCGGCGCGGAGCGGATACGATACTCTGCCCGCGCGGCCCGGCGGCGCTCCCCCCTACCCGCACCGACTCCCGATGCAGTCCCCCCGTCCCACCATGCGGCTGACCGGCTCGCTGGTCGCCCAGTTCTTCCGCTTCCGCTGCGAGCGCCAGCTCCGCTACGACCTGGTCCCGGAGGGGGAGCGGGAGGGGACGGAGGTGCCGCGCGCCAACGCGGACCCGGAGCGCGGGCCGATGGTGGGGCCGCGCCCGGGGGCGGAGGCGCTGCTGCGCGCCGGCCGCCGCTGGGAGCGCCGCAAGCTGCGGG
>DASYWD010000367.1 GCA_035936415.1 Longimicrobiaceae bacterium | reverse complement strand
CCGCCGCGCTGGCCGTGCTGCGCGACACCCTGCAGGCGCGCGGCGACGCGTACTGGACCCAGGTGGTGGACGCCCAGCGCCAGGCGGTGCTCGCCTGGATCGCGCACCGGGAGGGGCGCACCGAGGAGGCGCTCCGCCTCGCCTCCGCCGCGGCGGAGGTGGAGGAGCGCGCGGAGAAGCACCCGGTCACCCCCGGCCCCATCCTCCCCGCGCGCGAGCTGGAGGGCGACCTGCTCCTGGAGCTGGGCCGCCCCGCCGACGCGCTCCGCGCCTACGAGGCCACCCTGGCCCGCGAGCCCAACCGCGCCCGCGCCCTCTTCGGCGCCGCCCGCGCCGCCGAGCTCTCCGGCGACCGCGCCGCTGCCCGCAAGCGCTACCAGGAGCTCACCCGCGTCATGCGCGGCACCGACCGCCCCGAGCTCCGCACCGCCCGCGCCTTCCTCGCCCGGCGCTAGCCGAAGGCGCCCCCGCCGGGATCTCCCAGCGGGGGCGCCGTTCCGCACTTCGCACCTCGCACTTCGCACTCCCCTCACCGCCCCCCGATCTCCGCCCGCAGCCGCAGCAGCGCGTCCTCCGCGCCCACCAGCTCGCCGCGCGCCTGGTGGAGCTGCTCCTGCTGCACCTGCACGAAGCGGCGGTAGGGGGCGATGGACTCGTTCACCTTCTCGGTCGAGTCCTCCAGCGCCGCGTGCACCTGCCGCGTCAGCGCGTCGCGGAGCCGGCCGCGCAGCTCCGCCACCTTCTCGGAGAACTCCGCCTTGGCCCTGCGGCGCCGCGCCGGGATCACGTACAGCCCGGTGGCCGCCAGGGTGGTCGCCATCAGGATCCCCGTCACGTCGGCCACTGCGCCGGAGAGCGCGGCGGTGATCAGCACCCCCAGCCCCACCCCCGCCCCCGCGAACACCGTGGTCCCGTAGGCGCCGCGCACCTCGTCGGCCAGCTCCCGGGCCTCCGCCTCGCGGTTGTAGGTGCCCACCACCTCGCGCGCCGTGCGGCCGACGGAGTCCAGCAGCGCCTGCCGGTTGTAGCCGAAGCTGCGCCCCACCTCACCGATCATCCCCTCGCGGTGGCGGGACACCTGCCGCTGGTCGATGTAGGCGCCGATGTCCTGCCAGAGCCGGAGGTTGCGCTCCACGATCCAGTCGATCACCCGCCCCGTCTCGTCGTCCACCTGGCGCGGGGTGTCGCCCACCACCACGCGCTCGAACTCCCTCCGCACCTCGTCCGTGCGCATCAGGTCGCGGATGCGGCCGAAGCGGATGGTGTCGTCGAAGAAGTTCAGCCCGCGCACCTCCATCTCCGCCAGGATCGCGTCCAGGCGCCCCAGCCGCGGCTGGAAGTCGCGGAGCATCTCCTGGTGGAAGGCGGCGAGCTGCGCGTCGATGTTCTGGAGCGTCGCCACGTCCTCGGCGAGCAGCTTCAATCGCTGGAACGCCGTCTCCTTGTACGTCCCGGCCAGCCGCAGCCCCACGTTGAGCGGGTTGAGCAGCTTGAGGCGGATGCGCTCCTCCTGGTCCAGCGTGCGCAGCAGGTACTCCTCCACCGCCCCGTAGCCGCTCGCCTCCCAGAGCGCCGCGTCCTCCTCCTCGCGCGCCCGCAGCGCCTGCCGCGCCGACACGGGGAACACCTCCGGGGCCTCGCCCAGCAGCGCCTCGCCGTTGTCGCGCACGTAGCGGATCACCTCGTCGCGGTCCTGCGGCGAGGCCAGGATGTCCACCTTGTTGACGACGAAGACGATCTTCTTCCCCCAGGCGCGGATCTGCTGCAGGAAGCCGCGCTCGCTCTCGGTGAACGGCCGGTCGGCGGAGGTGACGAAGAGCACCAGGTCCGAGCGGGGGACGAAGTCGCGCGTCAGCTCCTCGTGCTCGCGGACGATGGCGTTGGTCCCCGGGGTGTCCACCACGTGCAGGTCGCGCAGGATCTCTGCGGGGTGGGTCCGCTCCAGCAGGTACGCCTCCAGCAGCTCCTCGCCGGGCCCGTCGCCGTGGCGGAGGAGGTTGATGCGGTCCGTGGTGGGCGTGACCCCCTCCGGGAGGACCCGCTCGCCCAGCAGGGCGTTGATGAACGACGACTTGCCAGAGTTGAACTCCCCGGCGATCACCAGCAGGAAGAGCCCGTCGAGCTGCTCGCGGGCCTGGCGGAAGTGGCGCAGGTCTTCCTCGGCCACGTCCGTCCCGAAGCGGTCCAGCGCGGCGGCCAGGCGGTCCAGCAGCTCGCGCTCGCGCGCCCGCAGCTCGGACTCGCGCTCGCCCAGGATCCGCTTCCGTTTCAGCAGGCGTCCAAGGACCAAGTGGGCTCCTCGCGTGGAGGGGTGGTCGGCGAGGCCCGCCCGGAACGCGGCGGCCGCCCCCTCCTGCTGCATCGTCCGCGCCAGGGGTACGGCTGGTGCGGATCGTGCGTCGGCCGGGCGTGCTCTCCGCCCCCGTGGCGGGAGATGCCGAAGGACGAAAACACCCGCAGAGGGAGGGATCCATGCGTGCTGTCGCGCTTGTCTTCGCAGCCGCCCTGGTGGCCTGCACACCGCGCATCAACACCGACCCGGACACCGGCCGGGTGGACGTGGACATGCAGCCGGTCACCCAGAAGGGCGAGGTATGGACCGCGACGCTTGCGTCGCAGGGCGGCTCCCCCGTGCGGGGGACGGCCCGGGCCGTCGCCCGCAGCGGCCACACCGTCGCCACGGTCGCCCTCACCGGCGCCCGTGCCGGCGCGGTCCACCCCTGGCACATCCACGAGGGCACCTGCGGGAGCGGCGGGTCCATCGTGGGCGCGGGCAACGCCTACCCGCCGCTCCAGGTGGCGAGCAACGGCGCCGCGAACGCGGAGGCGCACCTGATGCTCACCCTGAACGAGGCGCGCTCCTACCACGTGAACGTGCACGCCTCGCCCACCGAGCTGGGGAACATCGTCGCCTGCGGCGAGCTGGACGACTGAGCCGGGCGGACGGGGACGGCGAAGAGGGACGCCTCCGGGTGGGGGCGTCCCTCTCGTTTCTGCGTACGTACGGACCCACCCCCGGGGCTCAGCGCCTCGCCGTGCTCACGACCCTGCCCGCGGTCTCCACCCGGCAGCGGGAAGCCTACGCAGCGGGCGGGTGGACCAGCTCGTGGCGCAGGACGATCAGCCGGCGTTCCCTTCCGGCCGAGTCGGACGTGTAGGGCTGCCGGCCGGCCTCCTCGAAGCCCATGCGCCGCCAGAACTGCTCGGCCCGCGGAGAGTGCTCCAGCACGCCCAGGGAGATGGTGTGTCCTCCCTCCGCGGCGACCCACCGCGACGCGGCCTCGTAGACGCGCCCGCCGAGCCCCGCGCCGCGTGCCCCGGGATCGAGCATGAGCAGCGCAATCCACCACTCGCCCGCGGATGGGAAGTCCCGCATCAGATCCAGGTAGCCGACCATCTCTCCCGTGGGCGCGTAGATCCCGAAGGAGAACTTGTCCGAGAGCATCCTCCCGGGCGGGCGCGCGACCAGCTCCTCCTCCGCAGCGTTGGGACGGGTGGGCACGCCCTCGTGCTCCTCGTGGTAGTCGCTGCACCGCTCGTAGAGCGCCTGGAGCGCGGGAGCGTCCGCGGGCGCGAGGCGCCGGACCGTGTAGCCGTACAGCTCGGGAGGGGGCATACGTGCGGAAGGAGAGGAGGGCGACGCGCTGCGCCGCCTGGTGCGGTCGTCCTCAGCGCCGGTCTCGGCGCGGAAGCGCTCCGGCGACGCCGGGTCGTAGTCGACGAGCCTGAGATCGCCGCCCGTCAAGCTAGGCCGCGGGCTCCCGGACGCGAACGGGGACCGCGGTGGATCGTCGGTCTCCGGTGCCGAGCTGCCCGTTGCTGTTGGAGCCCCAGCAGTAGAGCTCGTCCGCCAGGGTGATTCCGCAGGTGTGAGACCATCCGAGAGCGAGGTGCTTGAAGCGGATGTTATCCGTCACGGCGACCGGGGTCCTCCGCGGGACGTGCGTCCCATCCCCCAGCTCGCCCCAGCTGTTGCTCCCCCAGCAGAACGCTTCGCCACTCGCGGTCAGCCCACACATGTGCCCGGCTCCCGCGAAGATCCTCTCGAACGGGTGGGCCGTCGCCAGCACGGTGGGACGACGATCGCTCGTCCCGCCCCAGCACCAGAGCCGGTCCGAAGTGTCGATCCCACAGGCGCGGAGATGGCCGACGGCGACGGACCTGAACTCCACGTCCAGGGGAAGCCGCGCCGGCCGACCGTAATAGCTCGAGTCGGCCCGACCCGTCTGACCGTATCCGTTCCACCCCCAGCAGTAGGCCCGGCGCTCGGTCGTCACCCCGCACGCGGTCGCGGCGCCGATGGAGAGCCCCGTGAACCTCAGCCCTCCGGCGACCGCCGAGGGCTGCTGCGCAGCGGCCCAGGACCCGGTCCCCAGGGTGCCGGAGGATCCATCGCCCCAGCAGTACGCCTCGCCAGCCGCCGAGAGCCCGCACATGACGTTTCCACCCGGGTACAGCCGCGCGAGCTGTACGGGCGGGGCAAGCTCGAAGACCTGGTCCTCGACGACCGCCGGACTGGTCCCCAGGCGATGCCCCCAGCAGACCAGCTTCCCGGCCGCCGTCAGGCCGCACCCCGAAGGGGGTGCGGTCGGCCCGAACGATGCGACACGGGGCCCGCTCCGTACCGAGTCCCAGGAGGTCGAGTACGTCGGTGGGGTCGCGCCGATCCCGGGCGCGGTCACGGTGCCCGTGCAGTATACCTTCCCCTGCCAGGCGAGCGCACAGCTCGAGCCCCCCATCGAGTAGATCCCGACGGAGCGCCAGCGGATGCTCACACGGACCAGCACCGAGTCCGCGAGCGCGCCGTGCCGCGCCCGAACGTACGCCTCACCCCGTCCCACTCCGATGACCCGTCCCTCCGCCGTGACCCCCGCGACACTCTCGTCGCTGGTGGTCCACTCCACCCGCGTGCCCGGAAGCGCCCTGCCGGACCTGGACTGCACGCCCACGCGAACCGACGCGGAGTCGCCCTGGCGCATCGCCATGGGCGTGCTCTCGATCCGGAGGACGTAGGGATCCGTGTCGTCGCGCGCCTGGGTGGGACCGTCGCCGCACGCCGCTAGGCCCAGCACCAGCAGCAGCGCGGGAGCCGCGATCCGCTCGCGAGCCTCTCGCACGGAGAGGAGAAGATCGTTTCTCATCGGGTGAACGACACCTCGTACGAGCCGTACCGATCGGGGAGGCGGGACCGCATGTCGAACCGGTACATCCCCTCGCCGCGGGCGACGAATTGGAAGAGGGTCTCCGTGCCCTTCGGCAGCCAGAACTCTCCCACCCTCTCGATGGTGTTCTGCATCATTCCCGTGAGCTCTACGTGATCCAGGACGACTCCGGTGGACAGCTCCCGTGCGTGTAGCCGGAACCACACCCGCTCGCCGGCACGCAGGTGGATGGCGTACGCCTGGTACGGCGTTTCCGTGGAGAAGAAGTGGCAATCCGTGGGTCCGAATTGCAGGGTCGTGGTCGCCATGGGGTGGTGCAGCCAGGTGACGGGGTGGGCCCAGGCGCACGCGGATGGAGGGGTGCTCGACCAGCCGATGGTGGACACGTGAGGCGTGGTGCTGCTCACGCGGAGCACGTACTCCCCCGCGGGGAAGATGAAGTACAGGGTGGGATCCGTGCCGTACAGGTTGTCCTGGCGCGATCGGGCCAGCAGCCGCGTCTCGTCCCTGTCCCAGAGCTCGAGCCGCGTGTCGCCCGCGATCCCCACCACCCTGAGCGAGCCCCACCGCTGGACGGGAACGTGGACGCGGACCGCTGCGTAGCGGCGGTTCCACACGCCGGGGTCCCGGTCGCACCCCGTGGTCCGCAGCCGGACCTGGATCGTGTCGCCTGGCGCGATCCCGTGAAAAGCCTCGCAGGGGGGGTAGACGCGAACCGGGAGCAGCACCGGGGCGACGCCCGCCAGTTCCGCCCGGAGCGAGACGTCTCCGGTGCTCGCCCCCAGGACGAGGCGCGCCGAGGCGATGCCGCTGCTGCTGGTCACCGACGTGTCGGTCACGAGTGCGGCGGGCCCGGAGCCGACCGTCCAGCGAACCAGCAGGTTCGGGAGCGGCGCCCCGTTGCACGTAGCCCGGACCCGGATCTCCTGCGCGAGCGTGTCTCCCGGGATTCCCCCGATCGGCCTGCTCCCGACCCGCTGCAGCTGGACCCCGCCCGCGTCGGGACAGGGGTACACACTCCGCAGGGCGAACGCCGCCGGCGGAAGCGCTCCCGTGGTCGCCTCGACCCGGATCTCCTGCGCGGTGCGCGGCATTCTCGCGCGGACTCGCGCAAATCCCTGCTCGTCGGTGAAGGTGGAGTCCGCGGCGAGCGTCGCCTCCCCCTGGGCGACGCGCCACCTGACCCAGACGCCTCCCACGGGCTTCTGCTTCCCCATCACCTGCACCTCCAGCGGGGCGGCGAGCTCCGCCCCCACCTCTCCGACCAGCACCTCTCCTCCCAGCCTGCGAACCTCGTCCGGAGTCCGCACTTCCGGCCCCGAGACCCCCCCGTCCGAGCACCCGGCCAGGATGGAGATTCCAAGCCCCACGACGCCGAGGGCACGCCCGGCGCCGCGCGCGATGGTACGCATGTGATCGTGTTTCCGATGTGAAAGGATTGTGGATTCAGCGGCTGACCGCTTCTCCTGGTAGAGCTCGGCTCCGGGGCAGCCGGGGTTCACCTGGCGTCCGCGGGGAGTACGGGTGCGAATCGGGGGGATCGGAGCTCGGCGAGATCGCTCTGGAGTCGGTACGCCCTGAATCTGCGTCGGCGGGAGGGTACGGGCAAGCAGGGGCACGGCAAGCGCCCGGCTGGGCAGCCGGCGAACACCTCCAGGCTCGCGCGAGCCGGGCAGGCTTTTTGCCGCCACGGTGATGGTGTCCGCTCGTCCCGCAACGCGGAGAAGTCACATGCTCCGATGCAAGCTGTCGACGGGTGCCGTCTTCCTCGCCGCGATGGGGGCCGCGGCGTGCGGCGGCTCGGCCCGGCTGCCGGTTTCGGCCGGCGTGGGCCCGGATCCGGCGCTGCCGCCGCCCGATCGGTCGCTCATCCCCGTCGTCCAGATCGCCCCCGCCAGGGGGTGGCCCGAGGACGTCACCCCGACCGCCGCGCCCGGACTGGCGGTGGCCGCGTTCGCGACGGGGCTGGACCACCCGCGGTGGCTGCACGTGCTCCCCAACGGCGACGTGCTGGTGGCCGAGACCAACGGCCCCCCTCGACCGAAGGCGACCCCGGGCCTGAAGGGCTGGTTCATGCGGCGCTTCATGAAGGCGGCGGGCGCGGCGGTGCCCAGCGCGAACCGGATCACGCTGCTGCGCGACACGGACGGCGACGGCGTGGCGGACCTCCGGTCCGCGTTCCTCGAAGGGCTGTATTCGCCGTTCGGCATGGCGCTGGTCGGCAACGATCTCTACGTGGCCAACAGCGACGCGCTGGTCCGCTTCCCCTACACGCCCGGCCAGACGCGCATCTCCGCGCCCGCAGCCACAATCGTCCCGCTCCCCGCCGGCCCCATCAACTACCACTGGACCAGGAACGTGGTCGCCTCGCCGGACGGGTCGCGGCTGTACGTGTCCGTGGGGTCGAACAGCAACGTGGGCGAGCGCGGGATGGAGAACGAGGAGGGCCGCGCCGCCATCTGGGAGGTGGACCCCCGGACCGGCGCGCACCGCATCTTCGCCAGCGGAATGCGCAACCCGGTGGGGATGGCGTGGGAGCCGGAGACCGGCGTCCTCTGGACCTCGGTGAACGAGCGTGACGAGCTGGGCAGCGACCTGGTGCCGGACTACATGACGTCCGTCCGGGACGGCGGCTTCTACGGCTGGCCGTACAGCTACTACGGGCAGCACGTGGATCGGCGCGTGGAGCCGCAGCGGCCGGACCTGGTCGCCGCCGCCCTGGTGCCCGACTACGCGCTGGGCGCGCACACCTCGTCGCTGGGGCTCGCGTCCTCGCGCGGCACCACGCTACCGGCCGCGTTCGCCCAGGGGATGTTCGTGGGACAGCACGGCTCGTGGAACCGGCGGCCGTTCAGCGGCTACCGCGTGATCTTCGTTCCGTTCAGCCGCGGCAGGCCGGCAGGGGACGCGGTCGAGGTGCTGACCGGGTTCCTGAGCGAGCGGGGTGAGGCCTACGGCCGGCCCGTCGGGGTCGCGATCGACGGGACGGGCGCCCTGCTGGTGGCCGACGACGTGGGAAACGTCGTCTGGCGGGTGACGGCGGCGCCGGGGCGACAGTGATCTGAACCGCCCCGCTTATTTCTTCTTGCGACCTTTCTTCGCCTTTCCGCCGGGCGGATCCCGCGGTGGGAGCCGCCGCGCGTACTCCAGGAGCGGCTCTTCCAGCTTCTCCACACCGGCCGGGAATTCGTCCATGTGGCGCCAGACCGCGGCGAAGAACTTCTCCACCCAGCGGAGAGCCCGCTCGCGGGTCTTCGGCATCGCCTTCCGGAGCGCCTCCTCCAACCCACCCTCCGGCCCACCCTCCGGAACGGCCGAATAAGTGGCCCTGCGCTCCGCGACGGCCGGGTTCCTGGCCGTCGATTCCTCCTCCTCGCCGGGTTCCTCCAGGGGCGCCTCCGCCGCGCGCTGGTCGCGGCGGTAGACCTCGGCGACCTTGCGGATGGTACGCTCCTGCGGCTCTGTATCGCTCTCGATGAATTCCTTCAGGCCCGTGGGAGACATGCCGAGGCGTGTCGCGGCCTTGCGGCGCGAAGAGCCGGGACGGGTAGCGAGGTCGTCCGCGAACTCCCGGAGCTCCTCTAGCGAGAGGTGCCGCCAGGAATCCGAGTCGTCAGGCGGGTGTCCGCTCTGACCGTTTTGTCCATTCTCAGGAGGAGTACACTGTATACGCTACGCCGTCCACCCCGGGTGCGCAAGAGGGCGTCGCGATTTCAGCCGAGCGGGTCGAAGCCGGCCCGGATCGCGGCTCTGGCCATCGCCGCGAACTCGGCCTCGTCGCTGACGGCCTGGGCGAGGATCCGGCGGGCTCGATCGATCAGCACGGCGAGGTCGGGGGATGCGCCGGGATCCAGCTGCACCAGATCGTGCAGGATCTCCAGTCGGGCCAGCTCGTCGCGGCGGCGCTCGTTGAGGATCTCGCGGTCCAGGCCGAGCGCCCGGATGGTCGCATCCCCGTATCGGCTGCCGTCGACGGGATACGGGATCTCGCGCCGGAAGGAGATGTGCTCCTCCGGGTCCATCCTGCTGGGGTCGATGAACAGCGGATCCTCCCCGGCCGGGTCGCCGCGGTGCGTGCGGGCGCGGGCGGCGGGATCGGCGAGGGGGAAGAGGTTGCGCTTGAACCGCTGGTTGCAGATGGGGCAGGCGAGGAGCAGGTTGGACCACTCATAGGCCAGCCAGTAGTAGCCGGGCCCCTCGATCGGCTCCCCCGGCCCCTGGGAAAAGCCCGCCTTGGGGCGGAAGTGCTCCACGTCGCCGTCCATCCCCGTCTTCGACTCGCAGAAGCAGCACTTGGAGTGCTGGGTCTCCACGAGCGCCCGCTTCACGGTCTGGTGCCCGTAGATGCCCCCGTCGAAGGTGAACCTGCGGATGCGCGCGTCGTACTCGCCTGGAGCGGCGTCGTACGCGGCCTCCATCTCGGTTCGCCTCGCCCGCCCCCGGGTGGTGAGGACCCTCGGCGCGCGCCGGGGCCGTTGAACGCGGATCAACGGCGGCTCGCCCCCTCGCGCCTGAGCACCTCCGCCGCGCGGCGGATCACGTCCATCGCCTCCATATCCTGTGGCGTCTCGCCCGTGGGGAGGTCACCGATGGCGGCGTCCAGCTCCTTCAGCTTCCGCTCGTCGGCCTTCGTGAGCCTGCTCTTCCCGAGGATCCGGTTGCGCTCGGCCATGAGGCCGTCCAGCTCCGGCGGGCGCGCGGTCTCCAGCCCGAACAGGTCGCTCGTCAGCACCTGGTCGATGCGCCAGTTGCGGATCGCCTCTATGTCGTTGTCGATGACGACGTGGTCCCCCTCGCGCCGGAGCAGGACGATGTTCGCGTCCGTGGCCGCCTGCACGATGAGCGGGCTGTGCGCCGTGACGATGAACTGTGTGTTGGGGAAGCGCTCCGTCAGGTAGGACATGATCGTGCGCTGCCACCGCGGGTGCAGGTGCAGGTCGATCTCGTCCACAAGCACGATGGCGGGCTCGGCGAGCGGGTTGGGGCTGTCGGGGTAGCGCTCGAAGAGGCGATACGCGAGGTCCACGACCCAGGCAATGAGCGCGCGGTACCCCAGGCTGAGATCTTGAATGATCACCCAGCCGTATGGTGTCTGGACTTCGACACGGGATTTCGTCGTGCTGCTCGTCGGGCGCACAAACCTGATGTCGGCTACATCAGGAAGCAGGTCGATCAACACCTCCTTTATCTGGTCTCGACGGCGGCGGGCCTGCTCTTGCAGAGGCGATTCTACCAGGGCTGCGTAATCCGCCTGGAGAAGCCATTCTTCCGCGTTCAGTAGAACAACATCGTCCGCGAATAGTGATGCTGTCGCTTCCTCCGCTATTGATTCCGATAGAGACGAAAGTCCCATTCGGCGGGTGGCTCCGTACCCATAGCAGATGAGTTCTCCGAGGTCCTCCTCCACAACATGCGATGTGATGTGCCCGCCGTATCCCGCCGTCCTTCCCTTTAGTTCCATTCCTGGCCCGTCAATCAGCCTACCAACTTTCGAGCCATCTAGCGATCCGCCATAGTAGATCGAAATCTCCAAGCTCATCGCTTGGATTGACATATGGTCGGACGAAACTCGCCAAGCTGAATGTAAGAACCCTGCCTTCCAGTTAGCACCCCACAACACTCCTTCCTGCCCGGCTTCTGTTCGACCAAACGCCGGAGTCCCTGCGAAACGCGCCAAGCTCTGCAAGAGGGTGGTTTTTCCAACGCCGTTATCACCGAGGATAACGGTCCATCGGGCGGGGCGCCCGTGCCCGTCTGACAAATTAAGACTCTGCTCCGGCCCAAAGGAACGGACGTTCGCGACCCGGAGGCTCATAAAGTACGCTGGCGGTGGAGCAGACTCCAGCTCTCTTCGAGTCTCCCGCACGACCTGACGTGCTCGTTTCTTCGGCGTCGCCAAAACACTGCTCCTGATCCGGAGATTGGGGAGGGCTGCGAGCTTCCCGTTAGTCTAAGCTAGCCGCCCGCAGTCCGCCACAGCGCGCCCCGGTGTATTCGGGGTTTCTTCGGTCCACCCATTGCCGCCGCACGGCCCGAGGCACATATTGTGTGCACACGGATAGACAGCACGAGAGAGCCAGGCGCCCCCTGTTCGACGGGCGCCCGGCTCGGCGCCGCCGCGGGGTGCGGTGGCGCTCTCGTGGGCAGTGAGCGTCGGCAGCAGGCCACAATCCACAAGGACGACCCCGATGAGTTCTCCCCTGAGCGGGCGCAGGCGGGCACGGGCGACCAAGCGCGCGAGCGACTTCCGGCCACCGGATGCGCTGGACGTGGAGATGCTCGACACGCAGATGGAGATGTCGAGCGCGCTGATGTACGCGGTGGAGATGCGCGAGCACCAGCTCCGGACCGTCTCGCACTCGGCGCGGGTGGCGATGACGGCGCGGTGGCTGGCGGAGCAGGTGGGAGTCCGCGGGGACGACCTGTACGACGTGCAGTACGCCGCGCGGATGCACGAGGTCGGGATGATCGCCGTCCCCGCCAAGCTGGTGCGCAAGAAGGGGCCGCTCACCCCGCAGGAGCTGGCCCGCATCCGCTCGCAGGCGCGGGTGGGGGCAGAGATCGCCCGCACCATGGATCGCCCGCTCGCGGCGCTGATGATCGAGCACCAGTACACCGACTACGAGACGCTGGAGCGCAAGTTCTCCCGCGGGAGCCGCGAGTTCCTGCTGATCGGGATTCTCCGCGTGGCCGACGTGTTCGACGCCATGAAGCGCCCGCGCCCCTACCAGAGCCCCCTCCCGGAGGACCGCCGGCTGGAGGTCCTCCGCGCCGGGTCCGGGACCAAGTTCCACCCGGACGCGGTGGAGGCGCTGATGCACGCAAGGGAAAGCTTGAACTGAAGGTGCGGAGTACGATCTACGGAACGGCGGGACGCACGCAGAGGAAGCAGGGGAAGCAGAGGAAAAGCGAGAGCAGTCCCCTGTTTCCTCTGCGTGCCCTTCTTCTGTGTGAGCTGCGCTGAATTCACGTCTTACCCGCGACCCTGCGCGAGACAGCCGGTTCGGCATGATGCTGAAGACAGCGAAGGCCCTCCCCCGGCGCGGGGAGGGCCTTCGTCGTCTACGTCCGCTATGGCAGCGTCAGCGCGTGCCCGTTGCGACGGGACTTCCGGCGGCCGCCCGGGAGGGATAGAGGGAGTACTTCGCCTGGATCTGCTCCCAGCCGGCGTTCTCACGCTCCCAGCGGCGGTAGATCTCGCGCGGGTCCGTCCCGGCGCGCACCGCGGCGGGGGCCCAGCGGCTCCCCAGCATCTGCAGCATGCCGCCCATCCCCAGGTTCTGCGGGTGCATCTTCTGGATCTCCGAGAGGAACACCAGCGCCGTCAGCACCGGCTGGTACGCCTCGCGGTCGGTGACGCGCAGCCGCAGGGCGCTGCAGCGCTGGTTGCGGAACTGCATCCAGTCCGTGCCGCGGGGGGTGAACTCCGCCAGCTCGAACTCCACGCCGGGGAGGTTGTAGCCGCGGACGCGGCGCAGCAGCTCCGGGGCGTTCAGGTACGGCGCGCCCACGTAGGTGAAGGGCGCGTCCGTGCCGCGGCCCACGCTCAGGTTTGTGGTCTCCAGCATCACCAGCCCGGAGAAGGAGAGCGCGGCGGTCAGGTCGCGGATGTTCGGCGACGGGTTGATCCAGGGGAGCCCCGTCTCGTCGAACCACTCGTCGCGGCGCCACCCCTCCGTGGGGACCACGCGCAGGTCGGCGCCCACGCCGTACTCCTGGTTCACGTAGCGCGCCACCTCGCCCACCGTCATCCCGTGCCGCAGCGGGACCGGGTAGTAGCCCGTGATCGCCGGGCCCTTGTGGCGCATCTCCATCTCCATCAGCGGTCCCTCCACCCGCGTGGTGATCGGGTTGGGGCGGTCGAGGACGACGAAGGGGATGCCGCGCTTGGCGGCCTCCTCCATCGCCATCGCCATGGTCCAGACGTAGGTGTACGGCCGCGCGCCGATGTCCTGGATGTCGAAGAGCAGCACGTCGACCCCGCGCAGCATCTCCGCGGTGGGGCGCTCCGTGCGCCCGTAGAGGGAGTAGATGGGGACGCCCGTCTTCGGGTCGCGGCCGTTGCCGATCCGGGCGCCGCCGTCCACGTCGCCCCGGATCCCGTGCTCCGGGCCGAAGAGCGCCACCAGCCGCACCTCCGGCGAGGCGTGCAGCAGGTCCACCACGCTGCGGCCCTCGCGCGTCACCGCGGTGTGGTTGGTGATGAAGCCCACCCGCTTGCCGCGCACCAGGTGCAGCGAGTCGCGCAGCAGCACCTCCGCGCCGGGGAGCACCACGCGGGGACGCTCCGGCTCCACCGGCTGCGCGGGGATGAACAGGGTCGGGCGCTCCTCCCGGGCGGGCGCGTCCGGGGTGCGCGGCCCCGCGGGGACGCAGGCGGCCGGGAGGGCGAGGGCGAGCAGGGGGGCGAGCGCGCGCAGGCGGCGCACGCCGGGGCGGCGGTACGTCATGGGACTTCCGTGGAACGGGGTGAGGCGGTCGGTTCGTGGAGCGACAGCGGGGGAGAAAGCGGCTCAGTGGGATCCTACCCGCGGGGCCGGGGAAAGGTGCAGCCGGAGCTCAGGGTGCCGAGAAGGTGAAGCACGCGGTCGCCGTTCTCCCCTCACCCTTGCGGGGAGGGGCCGGGGGAGGGGGTCTCACCCCTGGGCGCACCGGGCGCAGACGCACCTCCGGCCCCGCTCCCCATCCGGGATGCGCGCCAGCGCCTCCGGCGCGATCCGCGCCGCGAAGCACCAGCACTCCCCCGCCCCGCCGTCCCGGGCAGCGGCGGCCATGGCGCAGCCGTTCGCGCCGCCGCAGAGCGGGCAGGCGGCGGCGGGGGCCGGTTCGGGGGACGCGTCGGTGCGGCTCATCCGAAGATGTCGTTCCCCAGCCCGCCGAACCCCGCCCCCCCGGGACCCTTCCCCTTGGGGCGCTCGGGCCGGGCGCGGCCGTAGGTGCCGGTGTCCGCGCGGGAGATCCTGCGGTGCGCGGCCAGCCCCTCCAGCACCAGCTCCGCGGTCGCCACGTCCAGCGCGTGGTCGCCCTGGAGCATCCCGGCGTCGCGGAGCGCGTCCTCCAGCCCCGGGACGGCGGAAAGGCCCTGCCAGCAGGCGTCCGCGGAGGCGCCGTCCGAGATCTGCAGCACCCCGCCCCGGTCGAAGTACTCCACCACGTCGTCCAGCGCGTCCGCGTCCCAGTGCCGGTCGAAGACCTCGCGGGAAGCCGCGGCGATCAGGTCGCGGGCGATGGTCTGCGAGCCCTGCAGCTCGCCCTCGTACTCCAGCTCCATCTTCCCCGTGATGGCGGGGATGGCGGCGTACACGTCGGCCACGCGCGGGACGGCCCGGCCCCCGTCCACGGTGAGCGCGCGGCGCTCCGCGTTGGAGACGACGGTCTCCAGGACCGAGATCGGCATCCGCTGCGACACGCCGCTCCGGCGGTCGATCCGCTTGTCGTCGCGCGCCAGGAAGGCCACCCGCTCCACCACCTCCTCGATGAAGGGGAGGACCTCCACCGGGGTGCCGTTGCGCTGCGTCCACGCCTCCTGGCGGGTGATCTCCATCCCCTCGTCGGTGCTGCGCGGGTAGTGCGTCAGGACCTCCGCGCCGATCCGGTCCTTGAGCGGGGTGATGATCTTGCCGCGGGCGGTGTAGTCCTCGGGGTTGGCGCTGAACACCAGCATCACGTCCAGCGGGAGGCGGACGGGGTACCCCTTGATCTGGATGTCGCCTTCCTGGAGGATGTTGAAGAGCCCCACCTGCACCTTCCCGGAAAGGTCGGGGAGCTCGTTCAGCGCGAAGATCCCGCGGTTGGCGCGCGGGAGGAGCCCGAAGTGGATGGTCAGCTCGTCCGAGAGCAGGTGGCCGCCGCGGGCGGCGCGGATCGGGTCCACGTCACCGATGAGGTCGGCGACCGTCACGTCCGGCGTCGCCAGCTTCTCCACGTAGCGCCGGTCGCGCCCCACCCAGGCGATGGGCGCGTCGTCGCCCTGCTCCTCCACCAGCGTCCGCCCGTACTTGGAGATGGGGGCGAAGGGGTCGTCGTTGATCTCGGAGCCGGCGAGCACGGGGATCTCCGGGTCGAGGAGGTCCACGAGCTGCCGGAGGATGCGGCTCTTGGCCTGCCCGCGGAGCCCCAGGAGGATGAAGTTGTGGCGCGCGAGCACCGCGTTCGCCAGCGAGGGGACCACGGTGTCCTCGTAGCCGACGATCCCGGGGAAGAGCGCCTCGCCCGAGCGCAGCTTGGCGAGCAGGTTCTCGCGAAGCTCCTCCTTGACGGAGCGCGAGCGGTACCCGGACGCCCGGAGGGCGCCGAGGGTGGCGGGTCGCTGGGTCATGCGGTCACCTGCGGTGAAGAGTGCGAATGTGCGAGGTGCGAAGTGCGGGCGTACGTCGGGGCGCACCGGTCTCTCCGCGTGCACTGCATTTTTCGCACTCCCGCGCTCACGCACCCGCGTTCGCGTCCGTCGGAACCTCGATGGCGACGCCCTCCGGGTGGCGGCGCATCCGGGGGAGCAGCGCGGGGACGGGCGCGGCGCGCAGCGCCTCCCACAGCTCCGGGAGAGTGCGGAACTCCGCCAGGCGGGCCAGCGTCCGCACGGTGGGCGGGAGCATCTTCAGCTCCCCGGAGTGGAAGCGCGCCACGGCCTCCACGGGCGGCAGCCAGCGCGCCTCCACGAGCTCCGCCTCGTGCACGGCGCACTCCGCGCCCCGGGGGACGCGGGCCACGAAGAAGCGGGTGTCGTAGCGGCGCGGCTCCGGCTCCGGGGTGATCCAGTGCGCCACGTACAGCAGCTCGCCGCCGGCCAGCCGGACCCCGTTCGCCGCCGCCAACTCGCGCATCCCCGCCGTGCCGTCGAGCAGGGCAGCCCGGGCGGCCTCCAGGCTCCCGGCCGGCGGACCCTCCGGGGCACCGGCGCCGTCCGGCCGCGCCAGCAGGATCCCCGTCTCCTCGAAGGCCTCGCGCAACGCGGCGGCCACGTACCCCTGCGCCTCCGCCGCATCGGCGAGGCCCAGGCGCGCGGACCACTCCGCGGGGGTGGGGCCGTCCAGCCGCTCGGCCAGGGCGGGGTCGCGGTCGGCGGCGTCCACCATGCCTCCGGGGAAGACCCAGGCGTCGGCGGCGAAGCCGCTGCGGCGGTGCCGCCGCAGCAGGAGCGCCTCCGGGGCCGCCGCCCCCTCGCGGAGGAGGACCACGGTGGCGGCGGGGCGCGGCGCCACCGGCT
The DNA here is from genome assembly GCA_035936415.1 of Longimicrobiaceae bacterium. Classification (NCBI taxonomy): domain Bacteria; kingdom Pseudomonadati; phylum Gemmatimonadota; class Longimicrobiia; order Longimicrobiales; family Longimicrobiaceae; species Longimicrobiaceae bacterium. The sequence goes on along the minus strand of DASYWD010000367.1, from coordinate 5,914 downwards.
CGAAGGCGCCGGACTCGACCTTTTCGGCGAACCCCGGGGGGAGGTGCTCGTCCGGGATCAGGAAGGTGTTGGGGTCGCCGGTGGCGCGGCGCGTGGCGGAGGCGGCGGAGTGGTTCGACATCGGCAGAGGGGCTGGGGCGGTGTGCACCCCCAAGCATACCGCCGGCCGCGGCAGGAGGCAACTCCGCCCCACATCTGCTTATCGGCCATGGGCAGGGGAGAGGCGATAGATGCCAATCTGCATCGGCTCGTTCGGCCCGACTTCTTCCTCGATGTAAACGGTATCCAGGGACGCAGCATACACCGGCTTTCCGATGTTCTGTACGATTCCGCAGTGCGTCCGGGGAACTTCCCTGCAGACGAACAGGTGGTTCCGCACCTCGCCCAGTTCCCTGTCGAATCGGGTGTAGACCGAAACGAATCCACTGTCCACGGGGAAGAACCTGCCATGCGGGGTGAAGCTTCCGAGATAGTCGAAGATCGCCTTCTGATTCAGGACTGCGTCCCTGTCCTCGGGAGCTGTGTAGAACGGCGGAGCGAGCCGGATCTGCCTCGCCGGCTTCCCGCTCCGATCCATCACCTGCACCACGGGTGTGATCGTCTGGATACAGTACACCCTGTCTTCGCGAGCACTCACCGCACCGAAATCGAAGCGCCCGATCATCCCGTCTCTCTTGCTGCTGGCGAGATAGCGGGGATCCATGACGCACCCCTGGCCGACCTTCTCCCCGCTCGCCGTGATGACGCTCATCACGTCCCACCCCTGGCGCTCCGGGTCCGTGATGGAGAGCCCTCCCATCGTGAAGACGAGGTCTCCGGTGGCAGCGATGGAGACGGGGGCGGTCGGGATGTTGGATTCCATCATCTCGACGAACCGCCCATCGAAACCGAAGAGGGAGATCCGCTTTCCGGCGCTCGGATCCACCACGTACATCCGCTCGTCTCCAAAGGCCACGGCGAGAGGGTCCTTGAACTCACCCGGGCCGCTCCCCTCCCGTCCGATCCTGCGGATGAGCCGCCCGCTGGAATCGAACACTTTGACGGACTTGTCCTTGGCGTCGACAATGTAGAGATCTCTACCGCGGATCTCGAGATCCGTGATCTCGTAGACTCCGTCCTCCGCGGTCCCGAGTATGACCGAATCGATCTTCGTGAGCTGCAGCACCTCCACGTCGCGTTCGTTCAGCCGCTGGTACTCCGACAGGCTGATCTCATGCCCATCCGAGGCAGGCGTCCCGCAGGCAGCCGAGAGGCTGGCGAACAGGCCGAGCAGAGCGCGCGCTCGACGACGTGACGTAGGAACTCGGGTCATGCTGTTCATTCGCAGTGTCATCTCGTAGAGAGACCCTCGTACGTCCGCCACCTGGCCGACAGCCGAGGAGAGCAGCCGAAGGGCAGGAGGAGCGGATCCCCAGCTTCGGGCGCAGTGCCGGAGCGTCACGCGGGCACCGCCTCGTCCTCGGGGCGCTCCACCGCGCACTGCTCCGCCTCCGTCCAGGCCGGCACCCGCAGGCTGGCCAGGATCTGGCGCGCGGCCGCCTCTCCGGTCTCGCATCCCCCCTCCATGAAGCCCTGCGCCTCCAGCGAGCAGTGCTCCCCCGCGAAGTAGAGCCGCCCCACCGGCTCCTGCTCCACCCCGCGGAACGCCGTCCACTGGCCGGGGAGGTACGAGGCGTAGCTCCCGCGCGTCCAGGGGTGCGACGGCCAGTGGAAGCGCACCTCGCGCATCCCGGCGCGGGCCGCGGCGGCGCCGGGGAAGACGCGCTCCAGGTCGCGCGCCAGCGCGGCGGCCTGCTCCGCGGGGGTGCCCCGGCCGAGCTCCACGCCGTGCTCGCCGCCGGTGAAGTTGGTGAGGATCCCGGCGCGCCCGCCCTGCAGGCGCGAGCTTTCCCAGGTGAGCTGGAAGGGGAGGTCGGTGAGGACGCTCCCGTTCGAGCCGTGGCGGGTGCGCCAGACGCGCTCGGAGAAGCCCACCATCAGCTTGGCGTTGGTGCCGTACCCCAGCTCCCGGATGGCGCGCCGCTTGGGCTCGGGGAGGGGGACGTCCAGCCGCACCTCGCGCAGCAGGGTGAAGGGGATGGCGAGCACCAAATGCTGCGCCCCCACCTCGAAGCTGGACCCGCCGCGGCGGAAGGAGGCCACGAAGCCGCCGTCCCCGCGCGGGCGCACCGCCTCCAGCACGCTCCCGGTCTCAATGGCGTCCGAGAGCCCGGCGGCGAGCGCGTGGGGGATGCGGTCGTTGCCGCCGCGGACGTGGAAGCGCTCGTCGCTCGCCCCGAAGACGTGGAAGGGCTCCGGGTCCGGGGAGATCATCAGCAGGAAGTTGAGCGCGCTCTGGCGATCGGTCTCCAGCCCGTACTCGGTGGTGTACGCCACGTCCAGGAGCTCCCGCATCCACCCGGTGACGCCGTTCCGGTCCAGCCACTCCGCCACCGTCATGCGGTCGAGCGCCTCCGCCCCGTTGGGCTCGCGGTAGGTCACGTCGCCGTCGCCGCCGAGCGTCGCCAGGTCGGCCGCGATCCGGGCGGCGATGGGCCGGAACGCCTCCACCACCTCCGCGTCGGTGTAGCGGCGGCCGTCGAAGAACCACACGTCGCGCGCGAGCGCAGGCTCGTCGGCGGCCAGGTCGTCCAGCTCCAGGCCCAGCTCGCACGCGAGCGCGCGGATCCGGGTGTGGCCGGTGTCGATCAGCTCGCCGCCCAGCTCGGCCACCTGTCCGTCCGCGAAGAAGTCGCGCAGCGAGTACATCCGCCCGCCGACGCGCTCCTGCGCCTCCATGATGCGCACCGGGACGCCGGCCTGCCGCAGCCGGTGCCCCGCGGTGAGCCCCGCGATCCCGGCGCCCACGATCAGCACCGGCGCCTCGCCCGGCCGGGGGCCGCCGCGCAGCGCGGGAGCGCACCCGCCCAGGAGGAGCCCGGCCGTGGCTGCGGCCGAGACGCCGACGAAGCGGCGACGGGAGACGGCCCGCTCACGGCCGATCTCGACGAGCTCGTCCGGGCCGATCCCGGCGTGCAGGGAGTGGCGGGCGAGGCGCAGCGTACGGACGACCTCGCGGAAGAGCGGAGTGCGCGGCATGGGGAGTCCGTGGCGAGAAGGGTGTCCGCGTATCGGGGGTCCGGCGGGGAAGGGGAGAATACGCGCAGCGCCCCGGCCCGGCAACCGGCGCCAGACGTACTCCGCCAGGTGCACCATTCTGGTGCATCTGGGCACCCAACTGCACCATTCTGCATCGGCTCTCATGGGGTCAGGGCGGGCGCGTTTTTCACCCAACCCGCTGCGCGCCATTCACTTGCGGGGCAAGAACGCCGGCCGGACCCGGTCTTGCCGGCCCGGACACCGAACGACCGACGGGCGTGCCGATGCGGTGCGGCCTCACCACCACCCCCTCAGGAGCGTTCTATGCGACGAGCCCTCGTCCTCCTGCTGCCGCTCGGCTTCGCCGCGTGCAGCGACACCCCGCAGACCCTGGCGCCCGCCGACGGCGCGAGCTCCGCCCCGCTGCTCGGCGCCGCTCCCGGCGCGCAGGCCGTCCCCGGCCGCTACATCGTCGTCTTCGGGGAGGGCGTGGCCGACGCGCCCGGGCTGGCGCAGCGCCTCACGGCACAGGCGGGAGGCACGCTGCACTACACCTACCAGCACGCGGTTCGCGGCTTCGCGGCCTCGCTGCCGGAGGCCGCGCTCGGCGGGCTGCGCAGCAACCCGAACGTCGCCTACGTCGAGCAGGACCAGGTGATGAAGGCGGTCGGCACCCAGACCGGCGCCACCTGGGGGATCGACCGCATCGACGCGCGCTCCGGGACCGACGGGCTCTACAACTACGCCCAGACGGGCGTGGGGGTGAAGGTGTACGTGATCGACACGGGGATCCGGCTCTCGCACACCGAGTTCACGGGGCGCGTCCGCACCGGGTACGACGCGGTGACGGCGGGCGGCACCGCGGACGACTGCAACGGGCACGGCACGCACGTGGCCGGCACCGTGGGCGGCACCCTGTACGGCGTCGCCAAGGCGGTGGAGCTGTACGCGGTCCGGGTGCTGGACTGCGGCGGCTCCGGGACCACCTCCGGCGTGATCGCGGGGGTGGACTGGGTGACGGGGAACCACGTGAAGCCCGCGGTGGCCAACATGTCGCTGGGCGGCGGGGCGTCCTCCACGCTGGACGCCGCGGTGCAGCGTTCCATCGACGCGGGCGTGACCTACGCCATCGCGGCGGGGAACGGCGACTTCATCGGCCGCCAGCAGGACGCCTGCAACTCCTCCCCGGCCCGCGTGGGCGACGCCATCACCATCGGCGCCACCAACAGCAGCGACGCCAAGGCGTCGTGGTCCAACTACGGCAACTGCGTGGACTTCTTCGCCCCGGGGGTGAGCATCACCTCGGCGTGGTACACGGGCGACGCGGCCACCAACACCATCAGCGGCACCTCGATGGCGGCCCCGCACGTGGCCGGCGCCGCCGCGCTGTACCTGGAGGCGAACCCCGGCGCCACCCCGCTGCAGGTGCGCGACGCGCTGTACGCCGCCACCACCAAGGGGATCGTCACCTCCTCCAGCACGGCCAACAACCACCTGCTGTACACCGGGTCCGACGGCGGCAGCGAGCCGACGCCTCCGCCGCCCACGGCCGGGATCTCGCTCACGGCGACCGGCTCCAAGGTCAAGGGAGCGCAGACGGTGGACCTGAAATGGACGGGCGCCGCCTCCACGAACGTGGACGTGTTCCGGGACGGCGTGAAGATCACCACCACGCCCAACGACGGCGCCCACACCGACAGCATCGGGAGCAAGGGCGGCGGCACGTACGTCTACAAGGTGTGCGAGGCGGGGACCACCACCTGCTCCGGCAACGCGACCGTGACCTTCTGAGCGCCGCCACGCGGTGAAGCAGCGAGCCCGCACTCCTTCCGGGGTGCGGGCTCTTTCTTTCGCGGCGGCGCCGTCCGCCGGGGCCTAGCGGGGTGTGGGCGCCGCCGCGGCCTCCCGGTCCGCGGCCATGGCCGCCTGCTCCCGCTCGAACTCCGCGAAAGCGCGCTCCAGCTCCGCCTGGAGGGCGGCCTTCCGGCTCCGGCCCACGAAGTCGCGGCAGCGGCGCCCCTCCAGCCCGCCCGCTTCCGTCGCGCAGACGGCCACCGGCTGGAAGCCGCGGGGGTCGCGCCACAGGCTCTCCCCCTCGACGAAGGCGTGCTCCAGGGAGTTGCGGGCCATGGACTTCAGCTCCAGGTAGCCCAGCCGCTGCTCGCGCACCCCCTTCAGGTACTCCATCGTCATCTCGGAGCGGGCCACCCCCTCGTCGTCGGTCGCCAGGGCGACGGGGACGCCCGCCTCCATGTACGCCCGGAGCGGGTGGTCCGCCCCCTTCACCCCCAGGATCACGTCGTTGCTGGTGAGCGCGATCTCCACCAGCACGCCGCGCCCGGCCATGGTCCGGAGCAGGGCGTAGGGGTCGTCCTCGTGCATGACGTCCACCCCGTGCCCGATGCGCGACGCCCCCGCCACCTCCACCGCCTCGCGGACGTGCGAGCGCAGCCCCTCCGGCGGCACCAGCCCCGGCGCCAGCTCCCCGGCGTGCAGGGCGAAGCGGACCCCGGGGTACATGCGGCGCAGGTGCCCGATCATGCGCATCTGCAGCGAGTAGTCGCGCATGGAGACCAGCCCGTCCTCCGGCTGCACCAGGTTGAACCCCACCACGCGCGGGTCGCTGGAGGCCATCTCGAAGCCGGCCAGGATCTGCGCGAAGACGTTGGCCGGGGGGCGCCCGCGGCTCACCTGGTAGAGGTAGCGCACCTCCACCCCGCACCCGGGGTCCGCCCGCGGGGTGCCGCAGCGGAGCAGCTCGCGCCGCCTCGCCTCGGCGCGGTCCAGCATGCGGGAGGCGGCGGCCAGGGTGTCGCGGAGCCCGCCGGCGAGGAGG
>DASYWD010000366.1 GCA_035936415.1 Longimicrobiaceae bacterium | reverse complement strand
CGAGGCCGCGCCCATCGAGCGTCGGGCGGACACGGAGTCGAGGTAACCCCCTCCCCACAAGGGCCCCCACCCGGCTCGCTTGAGGCTCGCCACCCTCCCCCGCCCGCAAGCGGGAGAGGGGAGAGCTGCTCGGCGCCGGTGTCGTGCTCCCCCTTTCTCCCGCCTGCGGGGGAGAGGGGGCCGGGGGGTGAGGGGGCCTATCTGTTCCCCGCCCGCTGCTCTTCCGCGTCCGGCCCGATCGTCGTGGCCTCCATGGCGGCCTCGGCCACGCGCTCCGGCGGCTCCACGAGCGTGATCCCCTCGCTCCGGGCGACCACGAGGGAGGTGAGCAGGTCGCCCAGGACGTTGGGGACGGTGCGTGACATGTCCAGGATCCGGTCCACCCCCAGGACCAGGGCGATCCCCTCGCCCGGGACGCCCACCATCTCCAGCACCAGCACCAGGAGCGGGATGGAGCCGCCGGGGACGCCGGCCGCGCCCACCGCGGTGATGACCGACATCCCGATCACCAGGAGCTGAGAGCCCAGCGACAGCTCCACCCCGAACACCTGCGCCAGGAAGAGCACCGTCATCCCCTCGAACAGGGCGGTGCCGTTCATGTTCATGGTGGCGCCCAGCGGGATGACGAACCCGGCGATCTCGCGCGGGACGCCGAACTGCTCCTCGGCGGTGCGGATGGTGGTGGGGAGGGTGGCGTTGGAGCTGGAGGTGGAGAACGCCGTCACCATCAGCGCGCGGCAGCGGCGCAGGAAGTCCAGCGGCCGCACCCCGGCCAGCAGGCGCGCCAGCGTGGGGATCACCCCGAAGAGGTGGAGCGCCAGGCCAACCAGGACCACCACGACGTACATCCCCAGCGAGCGGAGCACGTCGAAGCCGAAGCGCGCCGTTACCGAGAAGATCAGCGCGGCCACGCCGACCGGGGCCAGCCTCATGGCGAAGCCGATGATGACCATCACCGCCTGGCTCACCCCCTCCAGCACCCGGAGCACCGGCGCCGCCGTCTCGCGGGGGATGCGCGTCAGCGCCACGCCGAAGACCAGGGTGAAGAAGATCAGCCCCAGCATCTCCCCCTTCGCCGCGGCGTCCACCGGGTTGCGGGGGACGATGTTGACGAAGGTCTGGATCCCGAACCCCGACTCGCCCGCCGCGGTCACCTTCTCCGCCGCCTCGCCCGTGTACTCCGCCAGGAGCGCGGTGCGCACCGTAGCGTCCAGCGCCTCGCCGGGGCGGATCACGTTCACCAGGGTGAGCCCCAGGATGGCGGCCAGCGCGGTGGTCGCCAGGAAGAAGGCCAGCGTCTTGGCCCCCACCCGCCCCACGCGCGACAGGTCGCCCAGCGAGGCCACGCCCAGCGCGAGCGAGGTGAACACCAGGGGGACCACCACCATGAACAGCATGCGGAGGAACACCTGGCCGATGGGCTGCGCCACGTTGTCCACGGCCCACAGGAGCCCCGCCTCGCCGTGCCAGAGCGCGTTCGCCACCCCGCCGGCCGTGGCGCCGATGGCGAGGCCGACGAGGATCTTCGTGTGAAGGGGGACACCGCGGCCGGCGTTCTCCTCGTGCATCGGGGACTCCACGGAAGTGTGCGGTGCCTTGCGCGCGAAGCGACGGACCCGGACGGGACCGCCGCTTCAGGAGCAGCAGAGTAGCTGCTGGACGTGAATGAGTAGTGACGGGGCCGGGGAAGCACAAGTCCCCCAGGGGGATGCGGCGCGCGGGGACCGCGTGAGGGCCCCCGCCGCCTGCTTCCGCAGGTGCCCCGAGCCTCGGCTCCGCCCAGCGCGCGATGGCCTACCCGGCCGCCGTGACCGGGAAAGCCAGGACCGGGGCCGCCCGGTGGGCGCGGAACAGTGCGCCCCCGAGGGGGTAGTGTGTTGCTCGACCGGGAGCGTGCTTCCCCGTCTGCGAACCGCCCGCGGCTCACGTCAGCGCTGACGTGAACCGCGGGCTTTTCCGTTCCGCACGCTCCTTCTCCCCGGCGCACTCCGCGCCGCCGGAGCTCTCCGTCGGCGCGTTCTCCCGCGCCTGTTGCAGAAAGGCGCCCATGGACCCGAAAGAGACTCAGAAGCAGCGGATCACGCGTGTGGCCCGGGAGCTCGGCCCCGCGATCCGGGAGCAGGCACGCGGCAGGTGGACGGGGCTTCGCACGGCGGAGCGCAACGAGCCGGGCCGGCACGTCTGGCGGTTCCGGTCCGGGCCGGGCGGGAGCGAGCGCTTCCTCCACATCGAGCACCGGGCGATGATGCGGGGAAAGGATCCGGCCGCGCGGCTGCTGGAGCGGCTCGAGGCGGAGCAGTGGCTCGACCGGCTGCACGACGGTCCCGAGACCGCCCTTCTCCTTTCCAGGGACGGCCAGCTCGCCGCCTTCCCGGCGCGCTGAACGTCGCGGGGGGGGGGGGGGGGGCG
>DASYWD010000365.1 GCA_035936415.1 Longimicrobiaceae bacterium | reverse complement strand
CGCCGGGGCCGCTGCCGTTCTGGAGCCGGTGTGCCGTCCGGGCGTCAGGGGAGCCGTACGGGGCAGCTCCACCCGTAGCGGCCGGCCAGCGTCTCCAGGCGCCCGCAGTTGAGGCAGACGCCGTCCTCGAAGTCGTGGCCGGAGGACGGGCGCTCCCTTACGCCGGAGGAGGGCCGCGGCGTGCGCTCAAGCCGCGGGGGCTCCGACGGGACACCCAGCCAGGAGGTGGAGCCCCCGAGCGCCGGCTCCGACCGGGAGTTGCCGATCACCTCCGGCGCGGGAGCCTGCGGCCCCGATCCAGCCCCGATCCAGGTGGCACCGTTCGAGGCGAACGCATTGCTGATGCACCCCGGGCTGCGGCAGACGTGGCGCGGCGCCCCGCCGTCGAGGCCGGCGGATTCGTCCTCCGCGGCGATCATGGGATTGCGGCAGAGGGGGCAGGTGGGGGGCATGCGGTGAGACTCGACTGGTGGCAGGCGTCTGCGGGGGGTCGACAAACAATCTACAGCGGAGCGCCGGAAAGGTCCACGCCTCCGGGCGGAGGCGGCCCTTCCGCGGCGGCCGGAGCCTATGCCGGGCCGCCCCGCCGGAGGCGGGCGAGAAGGCCGGCGGCTTCCTCGCGCGCCGCCTCCGCGGCAGCGCGGTCGACCTGCAGCTCCACCCGCGCCGCCTCGCCCTCTCCTTCCCTGCGGACGGTCACCACGTCCCCCTCCCGGGTCCCCGCCGGGAGGAGCCAGGCCGGGAGGTCCAGGAAGCGCCCCGCTTCGTCCGCGGCCACCGCGAGGTCGCCCTCGAAGCGGTCCACGACGAGGCGGCGCTCCGGGTCCGGCACGGGCGTCAGGCCACCGCCGCGGCGATCCCCTCGCCGGCAAGGTAGCGCTCCGCCGTCTCCACGAACTCCGCGGTGCCGATGTACAGCGGCGTCCGCTCGTGAAGCGCCGTCGGCTGGACCTCCATGACGCGGCGGGTGCCGTCGGAGGCGCGCCCGCCCGCCTGCTCGCAGATCATCGCCAGCGGGGCGGCCTCGTACAGCAGGCGAAGCTTGCCCTGCGGGCACTTGGCGTCCGCGGGGTACATGAAGATCCCGCCGTACAGCAGGTTGCGGTGGAAGTCGGCCACCAGGGAGCCGATGTAGCGCGAGCTGAACGGCTTCCCGCCCTCGCCGTCGGCCCTCTTGAAGTGGTCCACCAGGCGGCGCTGCTCGGGGGACCACACCGGGTAGTTCCCCTCGTTGACCGAGTAGATGCGCTGGCCCGGCGTGGGGATGCGCATGTTGGGGTGCGAGAGGAGGAACTCGCCGATGGAGGGCTCCAGCGTGAAGCCGTGGACGCCGTTCCCGGTGGTGTACACCAGCATGGTGGACGATCCGTAGACCACGTACCCCGCCGCCACCTGGCGCGTCCCGGGCTGCAGGCAGTCCTCCATGCAGCCGCGCTCGTGGTCGGAGACCTTGCGGTGGATGGAGAAGATGGTGCCCACGGAGACGTTGGCGTCGATGTTGGAGGACCCGTCGAGCGGGTCGTACAGCACGCAGTACTTCCCGGTGGGGAACCGGTCCGGGATGGGGATGAAGTCCTCCTCCTCCTCCGAGGCCATCCCGCACAGGTGGCCGGTGTGGTCGAGCGCCTTGAAGATCACTTCGTTGGCGAACTCGTCCAGCTTCCGGACCTCCTCGCCCTGCACGTTCACCTCGCCGGTCAGGCCCAGGATGTCGTTCAGCCCGGCGCGGCGCACCTCGCGCGCGATCATCTTCGCGGCGAAGGCGATGTCGTAGAGGATGCTGCTGAACGCCCCGGTCGCCTCGGGGAACTGGCGCTCGGCCTCGATGATGTGCCGCTCGATGGTGACTACGGACTTGGCCACGGAGACCTCTGCGTCAGATGGGATGAGTGTCGTGGGCGGCCCGTTCCGCCTCCCTCGCTTCCAGCTCGTAGCGGTTGTTCCAGTACCCGCGGCGCAGGCTCTCCACCGCGTACCGCACCGGGAACCACCGGTCCTGCTCCCACTGCCGGACGTGGGTCAGTTCGTGCACCAGCAGGCGCCGGGACAGGCGCACACCGGGATGGACGACGATGGTACGGCCCAGGGTCACGGCGCCCGCCGGCCCCTTCATCCTCCCCAGGATCCCGCCGATCACCGGGACGAGCCGGCCCTCGCGAAAGGTCACCCCCGCGGGCACGGCCTCCGCCCGCAGCTCCGGGGGCAGGTCCGTGCGCCGGCCCAGCGCCGGCCGCAGCACCATCTCCAGCAGGCTCACGGCTCGAAGCGCTCCCACGCCGCGCCGTCAGCGCGGGCGCGGACGGAGATCGTCCCCTCCCGGTCCGTCCGGGCCACGGGGATCCCCCGCGCCTCCAGCCGGCGCAGAACCACCGGGGCGGGGTGTCCGTAGCGGTTGCGCTTCCCGGCGGAGACCACCACCAGCTCGGGGCGCAGCGCGTCCAGGAGCGCGTCCGAGGTGGACGTCCGGCTCCCGTGGTGCCCCGCCTTGAGGAGCTGGGCCCGCAGCCCGCCGGGGTGCCGCGCCAGGACCGCGGCTTCCTCCTCCTCGCCCGCGTCGCCCGTCAGCAGCGCCGAAAGGGCGCCGGAACGGATGTGCATGACCGTGCTAATCTTGTTGGCGTCCGTAACCGCGTCAAGCGGGCCCGGGCGCGGCCAGAGGAACTCCACCGTCACCCCGTCCAGCGCCAGGGTGCGCCCCTCGCGGGCTGCGGCCCAGGGGACGCCGCGCGCCTCGGCGGCGCGCAGCGTCTCCAGGTACCACGGGGTCGGCGCCGGGAGCCCGGGATCGATCACCCGCCCCACCTCCAGCGCGTTCAGCACCGCCGGGGCGCCGCCCACGTGGTCGGCGTGCGGGTGGGTGAGGACCAGCGCCTCCAGCCGCCGCACGCCCCGCGCGCGCAGGAACGGGAGCACCCGCCGCTCGCCCGCGTCCCACCCTTCGTCGCGCGGGCCGGCGTCCACCAGGATCCAGCGGTCGGCCGGCGTGCGGATGGCGACGGCATCCCCCTGCCCCACGTCGATGAAGTGCACCTCCACCCCCCCGCCGCCCGCGCTCGCCGCCAGGGCGGGAAGCCCCAGGAAGGCGGCGCACGCCGCACCCGTCGCCACGGTCCAGCGGACCCGGGCCCGGAGCTTCGCCCCGGCGTCCAGCGCGAGGAGCACGGCCACGGCCACCGCGGCCCAGAGCCACCCCTGCGGCGGCGCGACGGCGCGGTGCCCGCCCGGGAGCTCGGCGGCGTGCCGCGCCACCCCGCCGAGCAGGTCGAGCGCAAGGCCGGTGCCATCCGCAAACATCCGTCCCAGCGGCGGAACGACCGGCTCCACGACCGCCGAGATGCCCACGCCGATGAGCGCGAGCGAGGTCAGCGGGATCGCGGGGAGGTTCGCGAGGATGGAGACCGGGGCGACCTGTCCGAAGTGGTAGGCCGTGAAGGGCGCAGTGGCGACGAAGGCGGCCAGGCTCACCACCATCGACTCCAGCGCCCACCGGGACGCCGGGTGCTCGCGCCAGGCGGGCGGCACCCGTTTCAGCATCGCCCCGCGGAGCAGCAGGATACCCAGCACGCCCGCGTACGACAACTGGAACCCAGGGTGGAGGACGGCGGCGGGGTCGAAGGCGAGGATCGCCAGCGCGGACGCGGCGACGATCGGCAGGGAGGCGGAGGGGCGCTGCAGCAGCACGGCGACCAGCCCGAGCCCCACCATGATCCCCGCCCGCACCGCCGACGCCGGCGCGCCGATCAGGGCGAGGTAGAGCCCGACGAGCGCCAGCGTCGCCCAGGTCACCTGCGTCCTCCCGAGCCGCGCGACGGTGCCGAGGACCATCAGCACCGCCGCGATCAGCGCGACGTGCGTCCCCGAGATGGCCAGCAGATGGACGAGGCCCGACTTCGCGAAGCGCTCCCGCAGCTCCCGGTCCAGCCCCTCGCGCCGGCCGAGCAGGAGCGCGTCCGCCATCGCCCCGTGCCGGGGGAAGACGTGGTGCAGGTGGGCCTCGGTGCGCCCGCGGAGCGCGAGGAAGGGGTGCACCGCGAGCGAGGGCGGGGCCCGCACCGCGACTTCCCGCGCCTCCAGCACCCCGGCGAAGGAGGGGTCGTGCGGCCACCTCGCCGGACCCGACGGCGCCGGGTAGCGCGACCAGGTGCCGCGGACGACCATCTCCGTCCCCGCGCGCAGCGGCGCCGCGTCGCGGGGCAGGCG
>DASYWD010000364.1 GCA_035936415.1 Longimicrobiaceae bacterium | reverse complement strand
GCCTCGCTGCGCGGCTCCGGGCGGGACTCCCGCGGCTCGGGCCGGCTCTCCGTCTCCCGCTCCTCCCGGCGCTCCACCCGCGGGGAGGCGTCGTCCTCGCGGAAGCGCTGCCTGTCGCCGGTGCGGCGCTCGATCCGCTCCCGCTGCGGCAGCTCGCGGCGCTCCGGCTCCGCGACGGGCTCCACGGTCGGCGGCCGGACCCGGGCGCCCGTGTCGTCCCCGGTTTTCCCCTCCGGCTCCGGGCGGGTGCGTGTCGGCGGACGGACCGCGCTGGAGTCCCGCGGCTGCTCCGGGTCCTTCCGCAGCGGCGGAGCGTTCGGGGCCTGGGCGCAGGCGCCCAGGACGTAGTACGCCGGCCCCTCCACCACGCGCCCGTCATCGCACCGCACGCGCACCCACTGCTCCGCCCGGTAGTTCCCGGTGTCGTAGCTGCGATTGGGCCAGATCACGTACACGTCGTCGGTCCAGTCGCCCCGCGCCCCGTACGGCAGGACCAGCGACGCCAGGTCGTCCATGAGGCTGTACGGGTTCATGGAGGCGAAGCTGGCGAGCCCCATGTGCCGGCGGAGCGCCCCCGGCGCATCCATCAGCCCCGAGAGCCGCAGCGGCGCGTCCGAGGCGACCATGTACAGGTAGCGCGGCTCCCGCGAGGTGTACGGCGACGGGCTGAAGTACGAGTAGTACTGCCGCGAGCGCGAGACGAACACGCTGTTCATCCCCCCGTAGAGGTAGTTGCGCTCGCCGCTGTACGCCGGGTACAGCAGCCCCACGCCCTGCCCGGGGACGATCTCGAAGATCGCCACGTGGGCCGGGCGGCTGACGTCCACCAGCAGCCGGCCGCTCACGTCCACGATGCGCGCGCGGAGCGGCCGGCCGTCGTACGCCGACGGGTCGAAACCGTCGGACGGCGGCGCGGGAAGGGCCGCGCAGGAGGACAGGAGCGCGGCCAGACCCAGAATCGCGAGAGCTCTCATGGCGAGAATAGGCTAGGGTGAGAGGTCGGATTCCGGTACCCTCGCGGCGCCGGAGAGATCCGTTGGAGCCCTGATGGGGGCAAGGAGCATTCCGCGCGCACCGGAAACACTAACCCTTTTCGAGGCATTCCCTTACCCTTTCCGCGGCCATTTCGCGGGACGCCGGACGGACTCCCCCGGGGACGGGTGTGTACCCCGGAAAGGACACTTCCCGGAGCCCGTGCCCTCAGCTTCGCCAGGCGGACCAGGCTAGGAGCGCCCATCCCGCGAGGAAGGCGACCCCGCCGATGGGGGTGACGGCGCCGAGCCAGCGGGCCCCGGTGAGCGCCAGCAGGTACAGGCTCCCGGAGAACACCACGATCCCCGCCACGAACGCCCAGCCGGCCGCCGCCGCACCGCCCGGGGACCAGCGGTCCACCGCCCACGCCACCGCCAGCAGCGCGAGCGCGTGGTACATGTGGTACCGCGCCCCAGTCTCGAACACCGGCAGCAGGTCCGGCGCCACCCGGTCGCGCAGCGCGTGCGCCCCGAAGGCCCCGGCCGCCACGCCCAGGAGCCCGAAGATGCACCCCAGAATCCAGAAAGTCTTCGCCATCTTCCCGTACGGATCGCCTGGAGCGAAAGGAGAACGCGATCACCCGCGGGGAAGATGGGCGGTGGATGGACCGGGCGCCAGCCGGAGCGGGCGCCCGGACGTCACGGGCGGTCGTACCCCCTGGGCCGGACGCGGAGTGCGTAGTCGCGCGGATCCTCCTTGAAGAAGAGCCCCGCCGAGCGGCGCCCCTTGGCGGGGACGTAACTGATCGTGGTCTCGCTCTTCTCCACCGTACCGGTGTCGCTCTTCAGCTCACCCTCCACCAGGAGAGCGGCCGCCGTCTCACCGCCCTTGTTCTCGACCCGGAGCTGTACCAGGAAGCCGTCTTCCTGCGCGATGATGGAGTCCACCGTCACCTTCACTGCCGGGGGAGAGCTGCTGCCGGTGAGCGCCTCACGGAGCATGAAGGCGACGGCTCCGACCACCAGGAGTGTGCCCACGGCCGCCGCGACCCACTCCCACCGGGAGGTCCGGCCCCCGGCCCGCTCCTGCCCGCGCTCCCCCATCGTCTTCCTCCCGCTCACAGGATCAGGCGCGCCGCGGCCGCGCCCAGGCCGGCCGGGAAGCCGAGCACGATGGCTTCCATCAGCATTCGCGCCGGGGCATGGTCCTCATACCGCCCGAAGGTCCAGAGGACGTACGCGCTCACCAGGAGCGCGATCGCGTATCCGACCATCGTGAAGCGGAGGAACAGGCTCCACCACGGCGTCCCGTCCGGCTCCCTGTGGCTCCCCCTGAACTCCACGGCGTACACGAAGGCGTGCATCATGGCCAGCGAGGCGGCGGCGAGCGCCAGGGCGTGCCACGGCGTCATCTTGAACGCGATGAGGATCATCTCCTCGGTGGGCGCCACGTTGAAGGCGAGGAACACCGCTCCGGCCGTCATGAAGAGCAGCTCCCCACCGTAGCCGGCGTGCTCCTTCCGCTCCTCCTCCCTGCCCCCTCCCCCTCCCAGCTGGCTCGCGGACAGCACCGCCCCGAAGCTGGCGGGGACGGCCTGGAGGGCCACTTTCCCGACGATCTCCCGGGCCGGCATGGTCGTGTCGATGATCGCCAGGAGCGCGAGCACCACCGCGGACGCCACGAACCCCACCCCGTACGCCACCATGGCGTCCACGGCGTCCTCCCCCCAGGTGGAGGTCTCCTTGAACCCGGAGTAGTGGTCCAGGCCGATGAGGAGCGGGATCATGAAGATCGTGAAGAGGGCCAGGTGCAGGCGGCTCATGTAGAAGCCCAGCCACCACATCTCCATGGTCATCAGCAGGGGGAGCGAGAAGAAGATCGCCCCCCCGAACGCCCGCGCCAGGCCGATGGCGAACAGGCGGTCCGGGCTCTGCTCTCCGGCTCCCGCCGCGGACTCGCCCCCTCCCGTCTTCGCCGTGCGGTGGACCCCGGTCCTCGCCTCCATGCGCCCCCCGTGTGCAGGTCCAGATTGGTGCGGGGTGCAAGCAGCGGGCCGGTACGCGGGGAGGGAGTCCCACGGAACCGCCGGCCCACGCCCGTGTAACCCAAGTACATGCAGGCAAACCACATACGCACCATCGACCAGGAGGTACAGGAGCACGGGGGGGGAACGGGTCTTGCTTCGACGGCCCCCCGAAACCCTCGAAAGCGACCGCGAACCTTCCCGACCATCCGACGAGGCGAATGACCGAGACGCGAACGCGCTTCTCCCGGTTCCGGCAGGATCACCCGGTCTTCTTCTGGGGGACGGCGACGCTGATGGTGCTGTTCCTGGTGGCGACCGCGACCGTCGCGTCGCGGATCCCGCAGTACCGCCGCGAGGCGGCGGAGCTGAACCAGCGGATGACCGCCGCCGAGCGCGCCACCCGCGACCGGATCCTCGAGTCGCGTGCGGCCCGCTCCGAGATGGCGGTGGCGCTGCTGCAGAGGGAGCTGCGGGTCAAGGGACTGCAGCAGAAGGGGCTCCACCTGGCGGTGAGGATGGAGGACTCCACGCTTCTGCTGCGGCACGGGCAGGCCACCCTCCGCGCGGTCCCGGTGCGGATCGGGCCGGACTCGACGATCAACGCGCCCGACGGCCGCACCTGGCGCTTCGTGCGGGCGCTGGGGCAGCGGACCGTCCGCGACAAGGAGACCTCGCCGGTCTACACCGTGCCGGAGTGGGTCTACGTGGGCCGCGGTGAGCCCGTCCCGCCGGAGGAGGAGCGGCGGGTGAAGGGCGCCCTGGGCCGGTACGTGCTCCGCCTGGACGACGGTACGGAAATCTACAGCGAGCCGGAGTCGGGGCCCCTGGCCGACGGCGTGAAGCCCGCCGCGTTCATGGTCCGCGAGCGGGACATGCGGGCCATCTTCGACGCGGTCCGCGAGGACACTCCGGTCTTCATCTACTAGCTGCAGGGAGAGGACGATGGACGAGCGCACCACACGCGCGGGCGGGCCGGAGCGGCGGAACCACACGCCGCCGGGCCGCCTGCGCCGGATCTTCTTCGACTACCGAGGCGTCACGCTGGCGCTGCTGGGAGGCGCGGCGCTCCTGGCCGTGCTCTTCGTGACGGCCACCGCATGGGCGGTCAACGAGCGGTACGAGCGCGACGTGGCGAAGATCGCCTACGCGCACGACATGCAGTCGCTCGCCTTCCTCCAGGAGCAGGAGGCGCGGAGCGCCGCCGCCATCGCGGACAGCGTCCGCCAGCTCGAAGCGAAGGAGAGCGAGCTGCTCCCGTCCGAGCGCCCGTACCTGGTGGTCTCGATCGCGGAGCGCAAGGTGAGCTACATCAAAGGGGACGACACCCTCTTCGCGGCCCCGGTGGCGGTCGGCTCCGGGAAGACGCTGGTGCTGGGCGGAAGGACCAAGCGCTTCCAGACCCCGCGCGGGAAGATGTCCATCACCCACAAGGAGCTGGACCCGGTGTGGGTGCCGCCCAACTGGCACTACGTGGAGGTGGCCCGCAAGCGCGGCCTGCGCGTGGTGGACATGAGCAACGCCCCCCCCAACGCCCTGGCCGGCTTCCCCGCCGGGCGCGAGCCGATCCGCGGGAACACCATCTACATCCCGCCCTGGGGGAGCCCGCAGCGCAAGCACAAGGGCGTGCTCGGCGTCGCCAAGCTGGAGATGTACGACGGGTACTACTTCCACGGCACCGACAACGAGGCCTCCATCGGGACCGCCGCGAGCCACGGGTGCATCCGCATGCGGAAGGACGACATCCTCTGGATGTACGAGAACGTGCCGGTGGGGACGCAGGTGTACATCTACTGAGTGCGGAAGTGCGAGAATAGAACGGCGCCCCCGCCGGGAGATCCGGGTGGGGGCGCCGTTCGTCTAGCTCCGGAGCGGCCCGCCGCAGGAAGCTACGCCGCGGGCAGACGGATCTCCGGCTTCTCCGGGTGCGGCCGGTACAGAACGGCGGTGCGGCCGATGGTCTGCACCAGGTGCGCGCCGCCGATGCGCTCCGCGAGCTCCGCGCCCGCTTCGCGCACGTTCTGCGGGGCCGCCTCCTGCACCTTCACCTTCAGCAGCTCACGCGTGTTGAAGGCGTCCTCCACCGCGCGCACGGCCGTGTCGCTCACTCCCTCCTTGCCGACCTGGAAGATCGGCTTCAGGTGGTGCGCCAGCGACTTCAGGTGCGCGCGCTGCTTGGGCGTCAGGCTCTCGGTTGCGATGTGTCCCTCACTCGGTCCGGGGTGAATCCGCCGCCATGCCGCTCTCGGTCTCTCCCGCCAGGGGCCCGCCCGAGGCCGGCTCCACCCGGTTCCGCCCCAGCGTCTTCGCGCGGTACAGGGCGCGGTCGGCGGCCCGCAGCAGCTCCGCCGCCGTCTCGCCGTCGTCCGGGTACGCGGACACGCCGAAGCTCGCAGTCATCCCTCGCGGGACCTCCTCCGTAGGGGCCAGCGACCCGATTGTCGCCCGGAGGCGCTCCGCCAGCTTCAGCGCCTCCTCTTTGGGGGTCTCCGGGAAGAGGAGGGCGAACTCCTCGCCCCCGTAGCGGCAGGCGCTGTCCGTGGTGCGGAAAGCGTGCCGCACCGTCCGCCCGATCCGCTGCAGCGCCGCGTCCCCGGCGTCGTGCCCGAAGTCGTCGTTGATCCGCTTGAAGTGGTCGATGTCCAGGAGCACCACGCAGAGCGGCCGCTGGTAGCGGTGCGCCCGCGACATCTCCACCGACAGCAGCTCGTCGAAGCCCCGCCGGTTGTGGCAGCCGGTGAGCGGGTCGATGGTGGCCTGGGCGCGCAGCCGGTCCAGGAGGTCGGCGTTGCGGAGCGCCACCGCCGACGAGTCCGCCAGGGCGCGGAGGAGGGCCAGGTCGTGCGCCTCGTACGGCGCGTCCGTCATGCGCCGCCCCAGGATCAGCAGCCCCGCCTGCCCCTCGCCGATCTCCAGCGGGGCGACCACCGCCACCTCGGCGGGGACGTGGTCGCGGATCTCGGCGTCCCCGGGAGGGACCCGCGGCGCGCCCCCGGGCGGGGCCACCTCGTGCACGACCCGCGCGGGGACGGCGTACGCCACCGACTCTCCACGGAGCGACCGCACCGCACGGCAGATGTACTCGCTCCCCTCGCAGCGGTAGAGCGCTGCCCACCAGGCGAAGAAGACCTCCCCCACCGAGTCCAGCACCAGGCGCTCCGTCTCCTCGGCGCCGCGGACCACCGCCAGCGTCCGGGCGACCTGCTGCAGCGCCGCCAGGTGGAAGCGGAGCCGGTCCAGCTCCGCCGCCTGCGTGGCGCGCTCCTCCTGCACCGCCCACGTACGCCCGAGCTGCTCCGCGACCGCCCTGCGCAGCTCGGGGGCGAGCGCCTCCGCCCCGCCCGCGAGCCAGAGCTCGCCGGCACCGTCGGGACCGGGGAAGCGGAGCGCGGGCGCCAGCCCGGCCGGGGCGTCGCCCACCGCGAGGGGCACCGGGACGGTGGCCACGGTGATCCGCGCCGGCCCCCCCACGAGCGAGCGCAGCACCTCCACGCACGCGGCGGCGACGTCACTCGCGGAGCCGGTCAGCGGAACGGCGCAGAAGGCCTTCGCCACCGCGGCGGCGGCGGGCCGTCCCGGATCGGGTGAGCTCGGCACGGGTCTCTCGGTCGGGGATGGCGGGGGCCGGTGGCTCTCAGTCGCCGAACGAGACCCCGAGCTGCCGGGCCGTCATCAGGCGGTCGTTGTCCAGGGGAACGGTCTTGATGGCGGAGACGGCGTCCTTGAGCGGCACCGCCCGGATGGCGTCGCCCTGGAGCGCGACCATGGTGCCCAGGCTCCCCTCGTGGATGCAGCGGACCGCCGCCGCCCCGAACCGGAGGGAGAGGTTCCGGTCGTACGCGATGGGGGAGCCGCCGCGCTGGATGTGCCCCAGCACCATCGAGCGGGTCTCCTTGTCCGTGACGGCGGCGATCTCCGCCGCGACCCGCTCCGCGATCCCTCCGTAGCGGCCGCCGGGGTCCACCACGCTGGGCTCTCCGCCCGCGGCGTGCGCCCCCTCCGCCACCACGACGATGCTGAAGCGGCGGCCGTGGGCGTCGCGCTCCCTGACCTTCTCCGCGACCCTCTCCACGGAGTAGGGGATCTCCGGGATCAGGATCACGTCCGCCCCGCCCGCCAGCCCGGACTCCAGCGCGATCCACCCGGTGTGGCGCCCCATCACCTGCACGACCATGACGCGCTGGTGCGCCTCGGCCGTCGAGTGCAGCCGGCCGATGGCGTCGGTGGCCACCTCCACCGCGGTGAAGAACCCGAAGGTGACGTCCGTGGCGCGCAGGTCGTTGTCGATCGTCTTGGGCACCCCGATCACGGGGAGCCCCTTCTCGTAGAGCGCGTTGGCGATGTTCAGCGAGCCGTCGCCGCCGATGGCGATCAGCGCGTCGATCTCCAGCTCCCGGAACCGGCGGACGATCTCGTCGGAGCGGTCCACCGTCCCCCAGGTCCCGTCCGGCTGGCGGACCTCCAGCCCGAACGGGTTGCCGCGGGTGGTGGTTCCCAGGATGGTTCCCCCCAGGTGCGTGATCCCCCGGACCGACTGTGCCGTGAGCCGGAACACCCCCGGCTCCCCGTCCACCTCTCCCTCCAGCAGGCCGGTGTAGCCGCGGCGGATGCCGAGCACCTCCCACCCGTTGTGCAGCCCGGCCAGCGTGGCGGCGCGGATCACGGCGTTCAGCCCGGGCGCGTCCCCGCCTCCGGTGTTGATGGCGATTCTGCGGATCGGTCTGGGCGTCATCTCGGAAGTCATCCTGTCGCGGAGCGGGCGGTCGAGGAGGCGCCGGGGGAGCCCCGGGGCGGCACGGACGCGGGCGGTTCCCGGCAACCCGCGTACCGCCGCGCCACAAAGGTACGCGCCCCGCCGCCGGGGGCAAGTACGCGCGGCTGAGGTTGACAGGCCGCGAGCGGTCCCGGTATCCTCCGGTTCCGAAGCTGTTTGCGGGAGCGTCAACGTACGGGAGTCGAAATGGTTACCGAAGCTGCGGTCAGGAAGGCGCTGCGCCAGGTGAAGGATCCGGAGATGAACCTGGACCTGGTGGTGCTCGGGCTGATCTACGACATCCGGGTGGAGGGGTCGCACGTGGACGTCACCATGTCCCTCACCTCCCCTGGATGCCCCGTGGCCGGGGAGATCCTCACGCAGGCGCGCGAGGCGGTCGAGGGAGTGGAAGGGGTCGAGAGCGCGGACGTGGAGCTGACCTTCTCGCCCCCCTGGACCGCGGAGCGGATCCCCCCCACCATCCGGGCGGCCCTGGGCCTCTGAGGGCGGGCCGGCCGGCGCCGGGGCAGGAAAAGGCGAAGGGGAGGCCGCCCGCCGGGCGGCCTCCCCTTCCTTCGCTCTCTCTGCAGCCGAGCTTACTCGGTGACGTTGACCTTCCCCTTCATCCCCATCATGGCGTGCGGGTCGCACTGGTAGGTGTAGCTCCCCGCGCCCATGGTGACCGGCACGTCCACGCTCTGCCCCGCGGCCATGATGTACGAGCTGGCCGGCGGCAGGTTCGAGGCGCCGGCGTTCTCCGCGGCCGGGAAGGACACGTTGTGCGCGGAGCCGCCGTCCGTGACGAAGCGGAGCACGTCGCCCTTCCTGACGGTGATCTCGGCCGGCTCGAAGATCCCGGAACCGTTGGGGGTGCTGATCATCTTCACCTCGACGACGTTCCCCTCCACGCCTGCGGGAGCAGCCGCCTCCACCGTGGCCGCGGCCGGCACGGCGGCGGAAGACGCCTCCGCGGCGGGAGCCTCGGCACCGCCGCACGCCGCGACGAAGGCCAGCATTCCGAGCACCGGCGCCTGAACGAAGAAGCTGCGCTTGAAGATCGACATTTCCGTCTCCTGGTTCGTTGTCTCAGTGATCCTGCGTGCTCGAAATCTACGGAAACGTCGGGGATGCGCAGTCGGGAGTTCGTGGAACCGCGAGCGTAGCTTTCCCCACCGCTGCCCGGGGGACGGGTAGGGGTTCTCCCGACCGAGAAGGCAGGGGAAAAACAGCAGAGCCCCCCGATCCGAAGAGGATCGGGGGGCTCTGAAGAAGAGGGCTGGCAGCGCCGTACTCTCCCACCGGGTGGCCCCGGCAGTACCATCCGCGCAGTAGGGCTTAACTTCCGAGTTCGGGA
>DASYWD010000363.1 GCA_035936415.1 Longimicrobiaceae bacterium | reverse complement strand
TTCGCGCAGCATTCCGATGATCTGCTCGACCGTGTGTCTCTTGCGATGCATTTCGAAGTCCTCCTCGGCCTCCCGGCCGTGTGGACTCCCATTCTAACTGGTCTCACCCGCGGGGGGCACTCCAGCCACCCTCTCCCAAGTTTGGGAGAGGGGATCAACGGCTGACGCTTTGCCGTTCTCCCCTCCCCTAGAATTGGGGGATATAGGGGGCAAATGTTGCGAGCCTAAAGCGAGCCGGGTGGGGGCCCTCGCGAGGGGTTCGCCGTTGCAGGCTGTCCCCTGTTCCCTAGCAGTACCGGTCGAACGCGTTCACCAGGTCCTGCGCGATCTCCTCGGCGGAGCGGCCCTCGATGTCGTGGCGCTCCAGCATGAAGGCCACGTCGCCGTCCTTGAGCAGCGCGATGGAGGGGGAGGACGGCGCGTAGCCCAGGAAGTGCCTGCGCGCCTCGGCGGTGGCGTCCAGGTCCTGTCCCGCGAAGACGGTGGTCACCCGCTCCGGGAGCTTCTCGTGCTGCAGCGCCATGGCAACGGCGGGGCGCGCGTTGCGGGCGGCGCACCCGCAGATGGAGTTCACCACCACCATGGTGGTCCCCTGGGAATCCTCCAGCGTCTCGCGGACCTCGTCCGCGGTCTTCAGCTCCTTCACGCCCAGGCGCGTCAGCTCCTGCCGCATGGGGGCCAGCAGCATCTCGGGATATGGCATCTATCGACTCCTTCTCTCGTACGGTGAACGGGCCGCAGCCCGGCGTCCGGGCTCCGGACCCATGAGTACACGCCGCATCAGCGGGGGTTCGGCACCCAGGGGACGTCGGGTACCCCCGCGCGGTGGTTCGCCAGGCGCGCCAGGGTGAAGAGGAGATCGGAGAGCCGGTTGAGGTAGACGATCACCTCCTCCTCGACGTGCGCCGCGTGCGCAAGCGAGACGCAGCGCCGCTCCGCGCGCCGGCAGACGGTGCGCGCCAGGTGGAGCTGCGACGCGGCCTCCCCACCGCCTGGGAGGACGAAGCTGCGGAGCGGCTCCAGCTCCTCTTCCGCGGCGTCGATCCAGCGCTCCATCTCCGCCACGCGCCCTTCGGGGAGCGGGGGGATGTGGGCGTTCTCGCGCCCGCCGTCCTCCGGCCGCGGGGTGGCGAGGTTGGCGCCGATGACGAACAGGTCCGCCTGGATCCGCTGCACCCCCCGGACCATCTCGTCCTGCCCCTCGGCGGCCAGGCGGCCGGCGACGATGCCGAGCAGGGAGTTCAGCTCGTCCACGTCGCCGTAGGCCTCCACCCGCTCGTGGTCCTTGCGGACCCGCTGTCCGCCGAACAGCCCCGTCTCCCCGCGGTCCCCGGTCTTGGTGTAGATCTTCATCGGCCTCCGGCGGCGCGCCGGCTCATTGGGGTGACACGTCGCTCAGGGCGTGGGCCACCACGCGGCCCAGCGACCACTCGGTCCACAGCATGCGCCGGAGCACCTTCCGGGGCGTCCACTCCTCCCCCTCGATCTCCAGGAGCAGCCCGCGGCGCTCCGGGGGGAGGTGGGAGAAGTGGTCCACGGTGAGCGCCATGGCGCCGTCCAGCCGCCCCAGGGTGCGGTCCGGCGGCTCGCCCAGGGGCGAGGCGCCCAGGCGGGTCAGCGTCCACCACTGCGCACGCGCCAGCTCCTCCAGGGCGCGCCGCATGGTCCCCCCGCCGGGGAGCGGCCGGTCCGCCTGGTCGGCGGGGAGGCGGCGGACGCGCGCCAGGAGCGCCGCCCTCAGGTCTCCCAGCCGGCGCAGCTCCCGGTCGATGTCGGCGTCCTCCAGCGGCCGGAGGTCGTGCTCGAAGCACGCCGTGCTCTCCCCCGCGCCCGCCCGCGCCCCGGTGCGCAGCCACTCGTCGACCGCGAGCTCCAGCTCCGCTTCCGGCGGGGGGACCGGCTCCCCGGCCGCCGCCAGGAAGCGCAGCCACTCCAACACCTCGCCCTGCAGCGCCCACGCGGCGGCCTCGGCCGTCGGCCCGAAGGCCGCGCACCCGGGGAGAGTGAGCGCGTGCGCAAGGAAGGCGCCGTCGGCCCCCTCCTCCAGCCCCACGGTGATGCGATGTCCGTCCCCGTTCACGTCGTCTCCCGTCCGTCGTCCCCCGCCGCGCGCACGGCGGGCTCCAGCAGCTCCAGCGTCCCCGCGTCGGCGTCCACGCGCGCGCGGACGCCGAGGGGGAGGGTCCAGCTCAGGTCCACGTGCCCGAAGGGGAAGCCCGCGGCCACGGGGACGCCGAGCGGCGCCACGCGCTCCGCGATCACCTCCGCGGCGGTGGGGATCCCCTCCCGCCCCTCGTCCGGGGCTTCCGAGAAGTCGCCCACCACCACCCCCGCCACCCCGTCCAGCGCGCCGGAAAGGAGGAGCTGCGACACGAGCCGGTCCACCCGGTACGCCGCCTCGCCCACGTCCTCCACGAAGAGCAGCGCCCCCTCCGCCCGGAGCGCCCACGGGGTCCCCGCCATCGCCGCCAGCAGCGCCAGGTTGCCGCCCACCAGCGGCCCCTCGGCCACCCCTCCCGCCAGCGTGTCCGCGCGCGCCGGACCCCCGGCGGGGAAGGGGAGCACACCCGCCGGCTCCGCGCGGGCCACGGTCCGCAGCAGCGCGTCGCGCGAGAACTCCGGGAGCTCCGGCGTCGCCGGGTGCGGTCCGTGAAAGGAGACCACCCCGCGGCGGAAGAGCGCCAGGTGCAGGGCGGTGTTGTCGCTGAAGCCGATCAGCGGGCGGGGGCGCTCCGCCAGCGGCGCCCAGTCGATGCGGCCCAGGATCCGCATGGTCCCGTAGCCGCCGCGCAGGCACCAGACGGCGTCGTTGTCCGGGGAGCGGAGCGCCGCCTGGAAGTCCGCGAGGCGCTCGTCGTCCGTACCCGACAGGAATCCGCGGCGCCCGCGGCAGAACTCGCCCGGGAGCGGCTCCCACCCCCAGGAGCGGACGCGCTCCACGGCGCGGTCCACGGCGCCCTCGGGGAGGGGGCCCGCGGGGGCGACGAGCGCGACGCGCGCGCCGGGGCCCAGGGCGGGGGGGCGGATCACGATCCCCCCCGCCGGCTGCCCAGCAGCACCAGCACGGCGAGCAGCGAGAGCCCCGCCCCGGCCAGGTACGGCGCCCCGATCCCCATCCTGGCGAAGACTACCCCGCCCAGCACCGGCCCCAGCACCCGCCCCGCCGCGGAGAGCGACTGCGACACGCCCAGCAGCCGGCCCTGCTCCCGCGGCGTGGCCGCATGCGACACCAGGGCCGAAAGAGCGGGGGTGAGCGTCCCGTGCCCGAAGGCGAAGGCGGCGAGCGCCAGGGCCAGCAGGGGGAGGGTGGGCGCCAGCGGGATCGCCGCGAGGCCCGCCGCCAGCGACACCGCCC
>DASYWD010000362.1 GCA_035936415.1 Longimicrobiaceae bacterium | reverse complement strand
GCACCAGGACGCGCGCGCCGGCGATCGGGCGCCCGAGCGAGGGGGGGCGCCCATCCCCCTCCGGCTCGACCACGCCGGAGGTGGCGACCACGGTGGTCTCGGTGGGGCCGTAGTTGTTGACCAGGGCGAAGGGGAGCCCCGGCCGCGGCCGCACGCGCAGCGCGTCGCCGCCGGTGAGGAGGGCGCGGAGCGGGACGCGCTCAGGCCACTCCGCCGCCAGCAGCCCCTCCGCCAGCGGCGTGGGGACGAAGGCGAGGGTGATCCCCCGCTCCAGGAGGAGCGTGCGCAGCGCCTCAGGGGAGGTGCGCGTCTCGGCGTCCACCAGGTGCACGCTCGCCCCGGCGAGCAGGTACGGCCACACCTCCCACACCGCCGCGTCGAAGCTGAAGGAGGCCAGCTGCGTCGCACGGTCTTCCGGGGTCACCCCGAAGGCGCGGGCGTGCCAGCCGGCCAGCCCCAGCAGCGACCGGTGGCTCACCATCACCCCCTTGGGCGCGCCGGTGGAGCCGGAGGTGTAGATGACGTACGCCAGACCTTCGGCGTCGGGGGAAACGACGCTCTCCCCCTCCCGGCTGACCGGGGGGAAGTCGCCGTTCACGTCGACGACCTCCCCCCCGAACTCCGGCAGCCGGTCCGCCAGACCCTCGCGGGAGACCACGACCGGCACCTCCGAATCGCGGAGCATGTACGCCAGCCGCTCCGCCGGGTATGCCGGGTCCAGGGGGACGTATGCGCCCCCGGCCTTCAGCACGCCCAGCATCGCCACCACCGTCGCCGTCCCCGGCTCCAGGTGGATCCCCACCCGCGTCTCCGGCCCGACGCCGGCGCAGCGCAGGCCCCGCGCCAGCCCGTCCGCCCGGCGGTCCAGCTCCGCGTAGGTGAGCCGCTCCGCGCCGAAGGCCACGGCGGGGGCGTCCGGGGTGCGGCGGGCCTGCGCCGCGAAGCGCTCGTGAACGCATCCGTCCCCGGGCTCGGCGGGCGCCCCCTCGCTCCACTCCGCCAGCACCCGCCGCTCCGCCGGCAGGAGCAGGGGGAGCTCCTCCAGCGGCGTCTCCGGCGCGTCGGCGACGGCGTCCAGGAGCACGAGGAAGTGGTCCAGGAACCGCGCCGCGGTGGCGAGGTCGAAGAGGTCGCTGTTGTACTCCACCACGGCCGAGGGGGAGGTCCCCTCGTTCACGAGGATCGACAGGTCGAACTTGGAGGTGCCGCTGTCGCCCGTAGGGACCGCACCGTCTTCCAGCCGGCGCACGGATAGCCCGGAATGGTCCTCCGGCGGCGGGCCGTGTTCGCCGGGGGCCTCGATCCCCAGCATCACCTGGATCAGCGGGTTGCGGCTGGAGTCGCGCTCCGGCCGCACCTCGTCCAGGATCATCTGGAACGGGACCTCCGCGTGGGCGTATGCCTCCGCCATCCACGTCCTGACCTGCTCCAGGAGATCCACGAAGCGGAGGCGGCCGGAGGGACGGGCGCGGACGGGGATGGTGTTGACGAAGAAGCCGATGAGCTGCTGCGTCTCGGGCCGCTGGCGGTTGGCGGCCACCGACCCGATTGCGAAGTCCTCCTGCCCGGTGTAGCGGAAGCAGAGCGCCTGGAGGGCCGCCGCCAGGACCTGGTGGAAGGTGGTGCGCTCGCGCTGCGCCAGGGCGCGGAGGCGCTCCATCCGGTCCGGCTCCAGCGCGACGCCGTGCATCCCGCCCCGATAGCTCTGCACCGGGGGGTGCGGCCGGTCGGTGGGAAGCTCCAGCACCGGCGGCACGCCGCGCAGGCTCTCCCGCCAGAAGGCCAGGTGTCGCTCCAGGCGCTCGCCCGAGAGCTGCTCCCGCTGCCAGGCGGCGTAGTCCGCGTACTGGATGGGCAGCTCCGGGAGGGGTGAGGGCTTCCCGGCCACGAAGGCCTCGTACAGCACCCCCAGCTCGTAGTAGAAGATCCCCCAAGACCAGCCGTCCACGACGATGTGGTGCATGGTCACCAGCAGCGCGTGCAGCTCGGCGTCCAGGCGGAGGAGACGGGCCCGGACGACGGGGCCGGCGGCCAGGTCGATGGGACGCCGCGCCTCGTCGGTGTGCCTCGCGCGGACGGCGCTGAGGCGCCCCGCTTCAGGGACGGCGGAGAGGTCGTCCACCGGGAGGGGGACCTCCATCTCCGGAAGGACGACCTGCCCGGGGCCGTCGTCGGTCTCCACGTAGACGGTCCGGTAGACCTCGTGCCTGCGGACGATCTCCGCGAGCGCGCGCTGCGCGGCGGCCACGTCCAGCGGGCCCCGCAGCCAGACTCCCACCGGCACGTTGTACATGGGGCTGCCGGGCTCCAGGCGGTCCAGCACCCAGAGGCGCTCCTGGTCGTAGGAGAGCGGGAGCGCGGCACGTCCGTCGCGCGGCACCCGGGGGATCGCGGCGGGGGGCTCCGCGCCCCCGCGCGCGCCCGCGCGGAGGGCGGCCACCTTCCGCGCCATCCCGGCCACGGTGGGGTCGTCGAACACCGCGTTCAGCGACACGTCGACCCCGAACTCGCCGCGCACGCGGGCGACGAGCTGCGTGGCCAGGAGCGAGTGCCCGCCGAGCGAGAAGAAGTCGTCGTGCGCCCCGATCCCCTCGAAGCCGGTCAGCTCCTGCCAGATCTCCGCCATCCGCTCCTGCAGCTCGCCCTCCGGGGCGACGTACCGGGTCCCGGTCTCCGGCCGCGGCTGCAGCCCTCGCCCCTTCGCGGCGGCGGGGTCGGGCGGCGCGACGTCCCCGAGGTCCTGCGGGATCGGGTCCGCAGCGACTCCGCCACCCCCGGCGACGCCC
>DASYWD010000361.1 GCA_035936415.1 Longimicrobiaceae bacterium | reverse complement strand
CGCCCCCCCCCCCGCCGGAGGTCGCACCGCCACGTTGAGGTGCTGCTCATGCCCGATGTGCGAGCGCTGTTGCCCACCATCGAACCGGGACAGTTCTACCGCCGAGGTCCTGCGCCTGACCACTGCGCTGCGGGCGAGAAGGAAGTGGGCTTCGCTCACCCGCACCAGGGGCTGGAGTCGTCACGCCATGCCCGGCGCACCCGCCGCACCTAGCGCACGGGCCCGCACCTGCGCCAGCTCGATCTCCAGCGCGACCAGGCGCTCGCGGAGCGCAGCGGAGCGGTGGCGCTCCGCCAACACGGAAAGCGCCACGGCGAAGAGCGCGATTCCCAGCGCCGAGGCGACGATCCAGCCGAACGCGAGCGGCTGGTCGTAGGTGTGGTGGGTGAGGAGCAGCGTCGCTAGGACGGCGGCCACCAGCCATCCCGCCGCCACACCGACCGGGCGGACGCGCCGGCGTGCCTCCGCAACGGGGGCGGCGGCGGCGCGGGCGAGCAGGGGCGCGCGGACATCCTGCTGCCGCTCCGCGTCCGTCGGGCGTGGCGGCGGGAGGTAAAGGGCGGCGAGGAGCTCATCCTGCACCCCCGCGGAGGAGCGCGAGCACTCGTCACACCCGCGAACATGCGCGAGCAGCGCGTCGCGCTCCGGCCCCGCGAGCGTGGCGAGGATCCCCTGGACCCGGTCGTGTTCGGTCGGGTTCGATGTCAATGAGCTGCTTCTCTCAGGACGGCCAGCCGGTCCCTGAGCTTGCGGGCCGCGAGCCGTACCCGGGTCTTGATCGTTCCCAGGGGCTGGCCGGTGTGCGCCGCGATCTCCGACTGGCTCATACCCCGGAAATACGCCAGCTCCATCGATTCGCGCTGGTCGGAGGGGAGGGCGCCCAGCGCCTGCGCCAACAGGTCGCGCCGCTCCGCCGACTCGGCGCCCTGCAGGGGATCGCCCTCCGCCGCAACCGCCAGGAGCGCGCCGGGTGCCGCGGGCGATTCCGTCTCGCGTACGCGGCGGCGCGCCCGCACCCGGTCCAGCGCCCGGCTCCGCGCGATCATCGCCAGCCAGGTGGAGACCGCGCCCCTCCCCTCCTGGTACCGCCCCGCCTGCCTCCACGCCTGCCAGAACACCTCCCCCACCACTTCCGCCGCATCGTCCGGATCCGCCACCGCCTGCGCCGCCACCGAGTGCACCAGCGTGCTCCAGCGGTCGTAGAGCGCCGCCAGCGCCGCCTCGTCCCCCGCGGCCATGCCGCGGACCAGCGCGCGGTCGTCGGCAGGCCCCGGAGGCAGGCGCCCGGAGCGGTCCGCTGTCGGGGACCCTGTTGAAGTATACGCGGGGAACTGCGCAGTTGGATCCATGAATCTAGGCGCTCAGCGGGTACCGGAAACTCGGGACATACCGCTTGTGGTACACGCCGACCGGTCGTGCCCCACAGCGGCGTTTCCGGGGCGCGAGCGTGGGTTTCCGGTCGTCCGTGCGGGTCGCCCGGCGCCGGGGAGTCCGCCCTGCGAGCGGCACCGTCACTGGGAGGCCCGTCCTCGGCACCTCCTGTACCGCCTGAACGCGATTCCTGTAACAGATTCACGAGTTTTCTCGCCCTATTACCGTTGCTTGTTGCAACGGGGAGAATCACCGTTTAGAGTGGTTCCTGCTTCGCTGTAGGGTCGTGCGACAGATCGGACCGGTACAGTCACCGAATGCGCCCTCTTGAGCCGATCGTGAACCGCTCTCCGTGCTTTCCCCAGGTTCGCCGCACCAATGACCCGCACGCCCTTCGACAAGATCCACGATCCGACCCGCCTCGCCGCCCTTCGGCGCTCCGCCCTCCTGGACACTCCCGCGGAGGAGGCGTTTGATCGGTTAGCCCGCCTGGCATCCCGCATCCTGAATGCCCCGGTGGCCCTGGTGTCGCTGGTAGACGAGGACCGGCAATTCCTCAAGAGTTGTGTGGGGCTGCCGGAGCCCTGGGCCAGTCAGAGGGAGACTCCGCTGACCCACTCCTTCTGCCAGCACGCGGTCGCCTCGGGAGAGCCGTTGGTCATCGAGGACGCACGCGCGCACTCTCTGGTCCGGGAGAGCCTTGCGATCAGGGATCTGGGGGTGGTCGCGTACGCGGGCATCCCACTGATCACCCGAGAGAGCCACGTGCTCGGCAGCTTCTGCGTGATCGATACCGAGCCGAGGGCGTGGACCGAAGACGAGATCGGGATTCTGCGGGACCTCGCCGCCTCGTTGTCGACCGAGATCGAAGTGCATGCGGAGTTCGCGGAACGTAGGAAGACGGAGGAGGCGCTCCGGCGGAGCGAGGAGCGGCATCGGGCGCTGGTCCAGGCCACCTCCCAGGTGGTGTGGACCACCGACCCGCAGGGCGAAACCACGGAGGAGCAGCCTTCGTGGAGCGCTTTCACCGGACAGAGCCTGGAGGAGCAGAGAGGATGGGGCTGGATCCGCGCCGTCCATCCCGACGACAGAGCGCAGACAGCGCAGGTGTGGACAGAGGCGGTCGCGGACGGAACCGGCTACGAGCTCGAGCACCGGGTACGTCGGCACGACGGCGAGTACCGGCACATGGCGGTGCACGCGGTGCCGGTACGGGAGCCGGACGGCAGCATCCGGGAATGGGTCGGGGCGGAAACCGACATCACCGAGAGGAAGAGAGGTGAGGCGGCGCAGCGGCTCATCGCGGACGCAAGTGAAATACTCGCCTCTTCGCTCGATTACAGAACCACACTCCGGAGCGTCGCACGCCTCGCGGTTCCGAGTGTTGCGGACCACTGCGCAGTGGATGTCATCGAAGAAAACCGGGAGATCGTCCGGGTGGAGGTCGTCCTAGCGGACCCGGCAGATGGGGGGGGGACGAGGAAGCTGAAGAAGTGCTCCTCGCCCGACTGGAGCTCGCCCCAGCCCGGGGTCGAGGTGATGAGGAGCGGAACGCCGATGCTGGTTCCGGAAGTCGACGATGCCTGGCTGGTGAGCCATACCCGCAGCCCGGAGCACCTGGAAGCCCTGCGGAAGCTCCGCGTACGGTCGGTGATCTCGGTGCCGCTGGTCGCCCGCGGCCGTACGCTCGGCGCGATCACCCTCACCACCGGCGACTCCGGGCGGCGCTACGGGACGCACGATCTCGCGCTCGCGGAGGAGATCGCCCGCCGGGCTTCCCTCGCCATCGAAAACGCCCGACTCTACCAGCAAGCTCAGCGGGCCACCCAGGCGCGGGAGGAGATCCTCGCCGTCGTTTCCCACGAGCTGCGCAACCCGCTGAACGCGATCCATCTGGCGACCGAGGTGCTGCTTCGACTCGTGCCACCGGAGATGTGGCGGGGCCCGGAGCGAAAACAGATCGAGCTGGTTCAGCGAGCCACCGGACAGATGCTCCACCTGGTTCACGACCTCCTAGATGTCACGCGGATCGAGGCCGGACACCTGACGGTTCGGCGGCGCCGCGAGGAGGTCGCCCCGCTCGTCGATGAGGCGCTCGGCATGCTCCAGCCGCTCGCGGCAACCCGGTCGATCCAGCTGGAGGGGCACGTGCCGGAGGAGATCCCTGCGGTCTTCGTCGATCGCCAGCGGATCCTGCAGGTATTGAGCAACCTGCTGGAAAACGGGATTCGGTCCACGCCCGAGGGAGGGGTGGTCGCGGTCCGCGTCACGCGCGCGGGGGGGGAGGTCCGGTTCGCGGTGACGGATACCGGCGCGGGGATTCCCGAACAGCACGTGCCCCACCTGTTCGACCGCTACTGGCAGGCGAGCGGCGGGGACCGACGGCGCTCCGGCCTCGGGCTCGCCATCGCCAAAGGCATCGTCGAGGCACACGGGGGCAAGATCTCGGTGGAGAGCCGCGTGGGGAAAGGAAGCACCTTCACCTTCGTGGTGCCGGTCGCCGACCCCGCCATCTGCGATCCACCGTCGCCGGACACCGGACACGATGCCCGCGACACGGTCGCTTTCGTCGGGACCGGCGGCAGGCCCGGGTCCACCGCGGGCGACGCCGAGCTCGGGAAGCGAGCCGGTCGTAGGTACCCGGAGGCCGACGAGCGGAGCGAGCGCTTCCTCGCTACCCTGCGGCGGGCGGATGGAATGCCGACGAGACGGGAGAGCAGCCTTGCCGATGACCTGAGCAACCACATTGCAGCCGCGCTCTACCTCGATTCCCTTCGCCCGGGCGACCGCCTCCCGAGCATCCGGCAGACCTCAACGGCGCTAAGTGCTCCCTACCAAGCGGTGGTAAAGGCGTATTCCATCCTCGCAGGAGACGGGGTGGTCGAGAAGCGGGAGCGGTCTGGCATCTACGTCGCAGGGCAGGAGTACCACGGAGGCGATCTCCTCGGTGAAACGGCGTCCTGGATGGCGGGGGTGCTCGCCGGGGCGTTCGAGCATCGGCTCCGGATCCCCCAGCTCCGTGAAGCGATTCACCGCTGGACCGCGGGCGTGCAGCTCCGCTGTGTCTGCGTGGAGTCCGGCGTCGACCATCTGGTGGCCCTCTCGACGGATGTCGGTCGGTATTTCGGAATGGACACGAGTTCCGTCCGCACCGAAGACCTTCCTCCCTGCTGCCCGGCGGAGACCGTCGACGTCGATGCGCTCCCCGAAGTGTTGAGAGAGGCGGACCTACTGGTTACCAGCCCTCACCACGCCCGTGCGCTCCGTACGATCGCAGCGGCCACCGGCAAGCCCCTGGTGGTTGCGACGATCCACCCGGAGGTCGTTGCCGCGATCGAGCACCGGCTGGGGCGGGGATCGCTCACCGTTGTCTGCCTGGATCCGAGCTTCGGAGACCGGCTGAGCAGCATCGGGGGAGGTGTGTACCGGGATCGGTTCCGGGTCGTCCTGGCGGACGACGCCCGGGCCGTGGCCGAGCTCGATCCCGCCGACCCGGTGCTGCTCACGCGTGCCGCGCACCAGCACCTCGGAGGCCCGGATCTGCGTCTCCTGGTCCCACTCTCTCCATCGTTCTCGCTCGCGACCGCGCGGCATCTCGCCGAGGTGCTGATTCAGCTGAACATGGAGGGATCCCGCCGGTGATCGTCCAGCAGGGTCACCGTCTCCTCCGCTCACTGGTGCCGGGTACGAGCGTGATCTGGAGGGTCGTCCCGTACGAATGCCGGTCGATCCCGGCGGCGTTGAAGCTGGCCTGCAGACGCAACACCAGCTCCGGGCTGTTCTTGGCGTCTTCCCCGCCGCGCACCAGCAGCGGATCCGCATCGAGCGCGATGCTGGCGGCGTGCGTGTCGGCATACGCTCGGATCCGGGGGACAAGATCGGGCCAGCAGTCGCTCACCTGCTCCTCTACGACGGCATAGACCCGGTGACGGCGGGTCGACCCGCCAGCGGCCAGAACGCCGACCAGGGTGCGGTTCCCCGGAGCGAACACGTCGCGCGTGAATGGACGTCGTACCGGTACTCGACCGAGATGCGCTGTCGCAGCACGGTGTCCGCGAACGCGTCCTGCAGGGGGGTCGGATTCTGGTCGTCATCAGACGACGGGCCGCGGGCCATCGGCAGAGCTTGTGATTCCACGTGAACAGCCTCGGGAGACGATGAGTAGAAGGCCCCGTGCTGTCCATCGGGAGCGCAACGCGTATGCCAGGCCGGGCGGACAAGCCGAGCCGCGGCCTGTCGATTTGCGAGCACGAGAATCCCGGCGGATCCCCTGGGTTCTCACTGGGCTAGAAACACGCGCGGGGCGCCGGAGAAAACTCCGGCGCCCCGCGTGGCGACCGCACGGAACCGGTGTACGACCCGGGCGGTTAGCTGAAGCGCTCCTTGACGCGCTCGGCGAGCTGCCGGTCGATCCCCTTGACGCTCGCGATGTCGTCCACGCTCGCCTGGCGCAGGCTGTAGACGGTCTCGAAGCGGTCCACCAGCGCGTCCGCCTTCTTCCCCAGCCCGCCCACGTCCTCCAGCTGGTGGGCCAGGCGCTCGCGCTCCAGCTGCATCCCCACGGCGCCCTCGTCGGACACGTCGTGGCCGCGGCCGCGCAGGTCGCCCAGCAGCCCCTGCCACTCGTCGTGCCCCCAGCCGCCCGGACGCGACCGCGCGAAGTCGCGCAGCTCGCCGCGCAGGTCGCGCGAGCCGCCCGCCACGCCGGTGCCCCCGGTGTTGGCGGCGGTCACCCCGGCCCCCCGCTTGGTGGTGGACTTCTTCGCGGCGGACTTCTTCGCGGTGGCGCCTCCCGCACCTCCCGCACCGCCTCCGCCACCCGCGCCGCCATCGCC
>DASYWD010000360.1 GCA_035936415.1 Longimicrobiaceae bacterium | reverse complement strand
CGCTGCGGGAGTCGCTGCAGGCCGGGCGCGGGGGGGAGCGGTGAGCGCGCTCCGCGACACGGCCTTCCGGCTCCTCCGCATCCCGGGGCCGCCGCAGCCGCCGGCCGGGGAGGGCGGCGCGGTGCGGGTGTTCCGCGCCTCGCGCCGCTTCTACCAGTACGGGGTCGTGCGCTGGGCGCTCCGGCAGGCCGGGACGGCGGCGGGGATCGTGTTCGGCCTGGTGATGCTGCGCGCCGTGCCGGACGGGGCGCCGCTCACCGTCTTCCGGGTGATGGAGTGGCTGGCGGTCGCGGGCTTCGTCGTCCAGCTCCCGTTCACCTTCCTCCTCCTCCGCTTCGACTACGACATGCGCTGGTACATCCTCACCGAGCGGAGCCTCCGCATCCGGGAGGGGATCCTCACCGTGCGCGAAAAGACCATCACCTTCGCCAACGTGCAGAACATGACGATCCGCCAGGGCCCGCTGCAGCGGCTCCTGCGGATCCACGACCTGGAGGTTCGCACCGCGGGCGGGGGCGGAGAGCAGAAGGGGAAGGAGGGGGGCGGGATCGGCGAGCCCATGCACGTGGGGTACTTCCGCGGCGTGGACGACGCGGAGGAGATCCGCGACGCCATCCGCGCGGGGGTGCGCCGCCACCGCGACGCGGGGCTGGGCGACCCGGACGACGCACGGGTGCCGCTCCCGGCGCCGGAGGCCGACGGGACCGCGGAGCTGGCGGACGCCGCGCGCGCGCTGCTGGCAGAGGCGCGGGCGCTGCGGGGAGCAGCGGCGGGGAGAGTGTAGCGCGATCCCGCAGTGCCCGCGGAGCGGTGGCGCGCACGTCCGGAATCACAGGCGCGGAGAGCTCCGGCTCTCGGCGCCTTTTCTTCTGCTCCTCCCGCGCCGGAGCCTGCGGGGCAGACACTTGCCGCTCCGCCCCCCCCGCCTATTATGACCGGGAGGCCCGCGCCGGGCGCGGGACGGATCCGCCGACCAGGAAAGGAGAGAGATGCTGCTACGATCGTCCAGGATACGGCTGCGGCTGGCGGGAGCGGTGGTGGTCGCGGCGCTGGCTCCGGCCGCCCTCCACGCGCAGGGGCTCACCCCCGAGCAGGTGACGTCGCTCCGTACGGTGTCGTCGACGGCGATGAGTCCCGACGGGCGCCTCGTCGCCTTCACGGTGACGGCGACGCGCGACTCGGCCGAGGAGCGCGGGAACGCCTACACCGAGCTGTACGTGGTTCCCGCGGCGGGCGGGGAGCCCCGCGCCGTGGTGAGCCGACCGCGGAGCGCCTCGCTGCCGCGGTGGTCGCCGGACGGGAGCACCCTGGCCTTCATCGCCCGCCTGGAGGGGAACTCCCATTCCCAGGTTTACGGCGTCCCCGCCGCAGGGGGCGAGCCCCGGCCCCTCACCACCGCGGCCGGAACCGTGGAGAGCTTCCGCTGGTCCCCGGACGGACGGAGCATCGCGTACACCGCGCCCCGGGTGGACCCGCCCGGGATGGAGCGGCGGCGCGATCCCGCCAACGATGTCGTGGTCATGAGCGAGCAGGGGAGCTGGACCCGCCTGTACGTCCAGCCCGCGAGCGGTGGCGAGGCGCGCGCCGTCACCCCGGAGGACCGCAACGTGGTGGAGTTCGAGTGGGCGCCCGACGGGCGCACCTTCGCCGTGCAGGCCACGAAGGCGCTCGGTGCCGACGCCGACCTGGTGTTCCGGGACCTGTACGTGGTCCCGGCCGCCGGCGGGGAGATGCGCGAGCTGGCGCCCACCCCCTCCAAGGTGGGCGGGATGGCGTGGTCTCCCGACGGGCGGATGCTGGCCTACCTGGGGGGAATCTCCGCCAACGACCCCATCGCGCAGTCGGTGCTGGTGGTCCCCGCCGCGGGCGGCACCCCCCGCAACCTGACCCCCGCCTACGAGGGGAGCGCCACCTGGGTAGGGTGGCTCGACAACGGCTCCGTGGCGTTCGTGGCCGACGAGGGGACGAGGACCGTCCTCAACCGCGTCCCCGCGTCGGGCGGGCGGATCGCGCGCATCGTCGGCGGGGGGGAGGAGATCTTCGGGAGCGTGGACTTCGACGCCCGCAACCGGACCTTCTCCGCCCCGGTGAACACCGCCCGGCACCCCGGCGAGGTGTACGTCGGTACGGTGGGCGGCCGGGGGCTCCGGCGGGTCACCACGCTCAATCCCTGGCTCTCCGGCGTGGCGCTCGGCAGGCAGGAAACCGTGGAGTGGACCGGTCCCGAGGAGCTGCGGATCCAGGGGGTGGTGGTCTACCCCGTGGGGTACCAGCAGGGGCGGCGCTACCCGCTGGCGATCCTCCCGCACGGCGGCCCCGAGGGGGTGAGCCTCGAGGGGTGGGTCACCACTCCGCTGTACCCGGCGCAGGTGCTGGCCGGGCGGGGGTACGTGGTCCTGATGCCCAACTACCGTGGGAGCGGGGGGCGGGGAGTGGCCTTCTCCAAGGGCGACCAGCGCGACCTGATGGGGCGGGAGTTCGACGACGTCCTGGCGGGGATCGACCACCTCGCCGCGCAGGGCGTGGTGGATCCGCAGCGGGTGGGAATCAGCGGCACCTCGTACGGCGGGTACATGTCCGCCTGGGCCGCCACCCGGCACAGCGACCGCTTCAAGGTGGCGATCCCCTTCGCCGGGATCTCGCACTGGATGAGCTTCCTGTACACCACGGACATCCCCGCCGAGATGTCCGTGGTGCACTTCGACCTCTGGTGCAGCGAGAACGTGGGGATCTGCTGGGACCGCTCCCCCATCGCCCACGTCGCCCGGGCCACTACGCCGACCCTGGTGGGGCACGGCCTGGTGGACGAGCGGGTGCACCCCGAGCAGTCGCTGGAGCTGTACAACGCGCTGCGCCTGAAGGGGGTGCCCACCGAGCTGGTGCTCTACCCGCGGGAGCCGCACGGCCTGCGTGAGCGCGCCCACCAGCTCGACTACATGCGGCGCATCACCGAGTGGATGGACCGCTACCTCCAGCCCGGGCGCTGAGCGGAGCCCGGAAGCGAGAGGGCGTCCGGGGCGTGCGCCGCCCCGGACGCCCGGCGCCTCAGGGCGCCGGGCGGGCGAGCCCCAGCGCGAGCGTCCCGTCCCGGCCCGGCGCCACGGTGACTCCCGTCAGCGGGGGGAGGCGGACCCAGCGCTCCGTCCCGACCGACCACCCCGCGAGTCCCCCCAGCGCTCCGCCCAGCGGCGCCCCGAAGAAGCCGCCCATCCAGAGGGCGTTGAGGCCGGGGTCCGACTGGGTGTCGTCCCGCACGGCCGCGTACCCGAGCGCGCCGATCGCCACCGCGCCCACCCCGGCCCCGATCGCGGCGCCCCGCAGCGTCGAGCGCGTGCGGCTGCGGCCCGCCCCGATCTCCAGCGCCTGCACCGCGTCCAGCGGCAGCACCTGCTCCCGGCCTGTGTACGGGTCGCGCAGGACGAGCGAGTCGCCCCGCACACCCATGACCTGGGCCACGGCCGGCTCGGGCGCGACGGTGGGGGCGATCACCCGCACCCGCGCGCCCCTCGGG
>DASYWD010000359.1 GCA_035936415.1 Longimicrobiaceae bacterium | reverse complement strand
CCACCGAGGAGCCGCTGGAGATCCGGCTCGGCCGCCCTGGCGAGCCGGCGCAGCGCGTCTCCGTCACCATGCGGACCCCGGGGGCCGACTTCGAGCTGGCCGCGGGGTTCCTGTTCACGGAGGGCGTGGTGCGCGGCCCGGCGGACGTGGCCGCCATCCGCTACTGCGTGGACGTGGAGCTGGACGGTCCCCAGGAATACAACGTCGTCAGCGTCGGTCTCGCCCCCGGCGCCTCGTTCGACCCGGACTCCCTCCGCCGGAACTTCTACACCACGTCGAGCTGCGGCGTTTGCGGCAAGGCCTCCATCGAGGCCGTCCGCGGCGACGGCTGCGCGCCGGTCGGCCCCGGCCCCGCCGTGTCCGCCGCGACGCTCCTCGCCCTCCCCGCGAAGCTGCGCGAGGCGCAGGCGGTGTTCGAGCGCACCGGCGGGCTGCACGCGGCGGCGCTCTTCACCCCGGCGGGCGAGCTGCTGCGCGCCCGGGAGGACGTGGGCCGGCACAACGCCATGGACAAGCTGGTGGGCGCCGGGCTCCTCGCCGGGGAACTTCCCTACGCCGACCGGGTGCTACTGGTGAGCGGGCGCCTCAGCTTCGAGCTGGTGCAGAAGGCGGCGCGCGCGGGGGTGGCGGTCCTCGCCGGGGTGTCCGCCCCGTCCAGCCTGGCCGTGGAGCTGGCGGACGAGGCGGGCATGACCCTGGTGGGATTCCTGCGGGAGAACCGCTTCAACGTGTACGCCAGGGGGGAGCGGATCCTCACCCCCGCGGCATCCGACCACGCAGAGGGGTGACCATGACGGCCATGTCCGGGTGGGTGGGGGCGGGGGCGGTGATCCTGGCCGCGGCGTGCGTGTCGCCGCAGCCGCAGGGCGGGCCCGCGGACAGCGCGTCCGTGGCGCAGCAGCCTGTGGCGGCCCCGCGCGACTCGGTCCTCCGGCCGCCGCCGGAGCCCATGGACCGGCGTCCCTGGGTGCCCAACACCGACTCCCTGCGCATCACCGCCGACACCGCGCGCCCGGCGCCGCAGCCGTCCGCCCCGCCGCGGCAGGCGCAGGCGCCGACGGCCCGCCCCGGCGAGTGGACCGCGGGAACGGTGTCGGTGCGGCGCGAGGGGATGCGCCCGGCGACGCTCCGGACGGTGCGGACCGGGAGGCACGCGGGGTTCGACCGGGTGGTGTTCGAGTTCGGGGGGGACAGGGTTCCCGGGTACCACCTGGAGTACGTGGACAGCCCGGTGCGGAAGTGCGGCTCCGGCGACGCCACGCAGGTGGCGGGGCAGGGGTGGCTGCAGGTGCGCACCACCCCCGCCCGCGCGCACACGGAGGCCGGGCAGGCGACCGTGACCCACCGGGAGTGGAAGCTCGGCATGCCGGCGCTCAAGGAGCTGGAGCTGACCTGCGACTTCGAGGCGGACGTGACCTGGGTGCTGGGGGTCGGCTCCCCGAGCCGCTACCGGGTGCAGGAGCTGTCCAACCCCGCGCGGCTGGTGGTGGACGTGCGCCACTGAGGTTTTTGGTTTGAACAGGCTGGTTCGGGCGTGTCCCCCGCGGGCGCGGGGGCCGGGCTGCGGCGCCGTAGGACACGATACGACCGTGTCCAACGGAGGCGAGCCCCGGAAACAGCCCCGGGTCTCGCCCCTGACGGGCTCGCATCCCTCACGCAACTGCCTTCCGCAGGGCGCCTGGCCTCTCCGGTCGGGCGCCCTTTCTCCTGTCCGCGGGTTCGCGAAACGCGCGTGGCGGCGTCCACGTAGGGGGGAGGAGCGGCGCCGTCGGCGCCCGCCGTGAACCCCGCGCCACCGGAGGCCCGCGAATGCCGTGTCTCGCCGTCGTCCTCGCACTCCTCGTCCCCCGCGGCCTGATCCTCGGGCTCTGGCTCCTGACCGACTGGTTCCGGGGGATGTTCGACACGCCCCTCTGGCCGGTCCTCGGCTTCCTGTTCCTGCCGACGACGCTGCTCTGGTATTCCGCCGTGCAGCACTGGTTCGGCGGCGAGTGGGGGCCGGCCGCCATTGTCGGACTGGTGGTCGCCCTCCTGATCGACGTCTCGCCGGGCGGCGGGCGCCGCCGCCGCGCCCGCTGAGGCGCCGTGCGGATCGACCGCGCCGCGCGCGCTCTCTGGCTCCTCGGCCTCGTCGGCCTGCTCCCCGCGTTCACCGGGGCGCCCGCGTTCCTGCGCGTCTTCCTGCTCTTCTTGGTCGCGCCGCTCGTCGTGGACGCGGCCCGGTGGATCCGCAGACGCCGGGCGCAGCGGGAGGAGCCACCCGGAGAGGCGGCCGGCGTCCACCCCGATCTCCCGCTCCCAGAGCCGGCGCGGCGCTACGGGGCCTCCGGGCTGGTCCTGCGCGCCGAGTTCTCGACCGCGCTCGGGTGTCTCAACCCGCTCCAGCTCGCGCAGGTCGTTCGCCAGGTGCGTGGCGAGGGCGCCGCACGCCAGCGCGTGGTCTCCGATCCGGCCGCGTACCGGCAGGAGACGGAGTACACCCTCCCCTTCGAGGGGGAGTGGCTGGTGATGAACGGCGGCGTGACCCCGGAGACCTCCCACTCCTGGGAGCTGGCCGGGCAGCGCTTCGCCTACGACTTCGTGGTGGCGGACGCGGAGGGGCGGCGGCACTCGGGCGCGGGGACGCGGGCGGAGCACTACCACGCCTACGGGCGGCCGGTGCTCGCCCCCGCCGATGGGACCGTGGTCGCCGTGCGCGACGGGGTGCGGGACGCGCCCCGGCCGGGGACGGGATGGGTGGACTGGCTCGCCGCCGACTTCCGCGGCAACTGGGTCGCCATCCGCCACGCCGGGCGCGAGCACAGCTTCCTGGCGCACCTGGTCCCCGGGAGCGTCCGCGTCCGCCCGGGCGACCCGGTCCGGCGCGGCGAGGTGGTGGGACTCTGCGGAAACTCGGGGCACTCCACCGAGCCGCACCTGCACTTCCAGGTGCAGGACGGTCCGGACTTCTTCCGCGCCGGCGGGCTCCCGGTGGCCTTCTCCGGCTGCGTCGTGGACGGAGCCCCGGCGGACGGTCCCGTGCACCTGCGCGCCGGGATGCGCGTGCGGAGCGCGCCCGGGGCGTAGCGGGGGCTATCCCCCGGAGCGAAAGGTTTGCACCTGCACCCTCCGCTCCCTAACTTGGGATCGCCCTCCCCGCGCCCAGGCGCACCCCGCTCCCGCTCCCGCCCCGGAGACCGCCATGCTCAGGAGCCTCGCCGCCATCCTCGTCGGATTCGTCCTCATCGGCGGCCTCGCCCTGGGCGCGGACGTGGTGCTGAGGGCCGCGCTTCCCGGGGCCTTCGATGCATCCGGGCGCGTGGACGACGTCCCGGTGCTCCTGCTGATGATGGGGTACGTGGGACTTTTCGCCGTCACCGGCTGCTACCTGGCCGCGCGGCTCGCGCCGGGGCGCCCCATGCTGCACGCGCTGGTGCTCGGGGTCCTGGGGCTCGCCTTCAACGTGGCCGGCACCCTCGCGATGTGGGAAACCGCGCCGGCCTGGTTCCACTTCGCTTCGCTGCTCCTGGTCATGCCGTACGCCTGGGTCGGCGGGCGGCTGCGGGAGGTGGAGCTGAAGCGCCGGGGCGCGGAGGCGGCCGCCGTGGCCGCGGCCTGATACCAAACCGGGTAGGCCGGAGAGGGTGATCGGGAGGTGGGGGGAGGCTCAGCAGGCGGTGCGTCTGTGTGAGCCCGCGCTGCACTTACCTCTCGCTCCATCGGCCGGGCGAGTGCTCTGGCGAGTCCCTTCGGGTGTCGCACCGCCCGAGGAGCCTCCCCCCGCCGACCACTCGCGATACATCCGGATTCGGTATGACCCCTCTGCCCCGCGGAGCAGCAAAGCAGCGAGGCCCGGGCAGATGCCCGGGCCTCGTCGTTTTCCGTC
The DNA here is from genome assembly GCA_035936415.1 of Longimicrobiaceae bacterium. NCBI lineage: Bacteria > Pseudomonadati > Gemmatimonadota > Longimicrobiia > Longimicrobiales > Longimicrobiaceae > Longimicrobiaceae bacterium. Next base: position 3,129 of record DASYWD010000359.1, on the reverse strand, counting down.
CCTACCCGGCTGCCGTCAGCGGCGGCTCACGATGCGGGCCAGCACGTCGCGGGCGAAGCTCCGGTCCCACTCCACCGCGCTCTTGCGTGCGTACACCTCCACGCGAGAGGTCGAGTCGGTCTCCCGCTCGATCGCCACCGTGACGTCCAGCTCGCCGCGCGTGCCCCGGAGCGAGCGCTCGGCCCCCTGGCTGTCGGAGCTCTGGCCGGTCTGGGTGATCCCCATCTCGGCGAACACCGCCTGCGTCCGCTCGTACACCTGGCCCACCGAGCCGGCCACGGTGGACGACGCCCCCCGCTGGGTCCACGCGATCGCCCCCGCGGCACCCGCACCGGCGGCGGCCGCCAGGCATGCGGGGACGGACAGCACCAGCCCCAGGAGGAGGGCCCAGCGGAGGGTCCGGCCGGAACGCTTCATCGTGCGAGTCTCCCTGTTCGGTCCATGGGCCCGCGGCCGGGCCGCCTCAGCGGAACCGGTACAGCTCGGCGCGGTCGCGGCCCGTGGGCACCACGTCCATCCGGACGTAGTCGCCGCGGCGGAGGCGGCGGAACCGCTCCCACGTCCCGCGGCTCGCGTCGCGGGGGAGCGAGACGACCACGCGCCCGCCGCGCTCGTCGCGGACCTGGATGCGGCCCTGCCCCTGGTTGATGCTCTGCACCCGCCCCTCCACGCGCTCCACGTAGCGGCGCTCGTCCCGGCCGCGGTCGCGGTCCCGCCCCCGCCCACCGCGGTCGCGCGCGCTCTCCCGCACGTACACGTGGTCGGCGTACAGGTGCCGCCCGTCGCGGCGCACCCGGATGGACACCTCGTCGCCCCGCTCCAGCGCGGAGACCCGGTAGTCCCTGCCGCGGTGCTCCACCCGCGTCCGGCCGTCGTAGTACGCCGTCACCCCGCGGCCGTCCCTCTCCCGCACGTGGATCCGCCGGTTGCGGGTGTCCACGCCGCTCACCTCGCCCCGGATCTCGTCCCGGTACGACCCGCGGCGGTCGTCCCGTCGGTCCGGATACCGGTCCGGGTAGACGACGCCCTCGAGGACGTCCTCCATGATCCCCGGTCCGCATCCGGCGCCCGTCAACAGGACCAGGGCGAGCGCCGCCCGCATCATCCCCCGAAGCCTCGTGCTCATGCGCAACTCCTTGCTGCTGGAACCACCTGGGAACGCTCCCGGGAGGGGCAACAGCGGTGCCACTCGCGGAACCGCCTGCGCCGCGATTGCAAGGTGTTGGCGTACAAGGGTTTGTGTGATTCGCGGGAATTCTCCGGGCCTCCGTCCTGTCCCCGGCGGGGGACAGAAACGCGGAGGCCCCGGGGGACGCCCGGGGCCTCGGGGGAGAGCGCGGACGGCGCCGCTCAGTCCAGGGGGATCTGCAGGACCTGGCCGGCGAGGATGCGGGAGGAGCTTATTTCGTTCTCCTTCTTGATCCGGTCCACGCTGGTTCCGTGGCGGCGGGCGATGTCCCAGAGCGTCTCCCCCCGGCGGACCTTGTGGGTGCGCGCGGAGGCCTTCGGCTGCGCGGCGGCACCGGTGCGCTTCGCCGGGGCTCCCGCCTTCGCCGACTTCGGCTGCGCGGCGGACGCGCCCCCGGCGTAGCGCAGGTACGGCTCCGGGAACACCACCACGTGGAAGTGCGGCGGGTTGCGCTCCTCGGTTGCGTCGATCACTCCCTTTCCCTCGAGGAAGAGGAGCGTCTCCCGGAGCCAGGCACCGCACCGGGCGCTGGCCGGCCTGCGGATGTCCACCGCCATCCCGGCGGGGTGCACCGACCGGTCCACGCTGTTGCTGAGGCGGAACGACTTGGGTCGCGTGGCGCTGGTCACCACCATCTTCTCGCCGCACTGGGCGCGGTACTGGGCCGCGAGGCGGGTGACGAAGGTGGCCGTGGCGGGGAGCGCGTACGGGTAGCTGACCTCGTGAAGGCGGTAGTTGGCGTCGCCCTGCAGGCGCACCAGCCGGCCGGCGCTCACCGCGGAGCGTACGCCGGAGCCGGTGGTGAAGAAGGTCAGCTCGTGGTCGTGCGCCTTGCGGTACGCCCGGTCCACGGAGGTCCGGGACCCGCGCAGCGTCTGTGCTTCTGCCACGGCCGGACCGAGCGCGAGCCCGGCGGCGAGCGGAACGAGGAGCAGGATTCGTGGAGCTGGCATGACAGCTGGTGCTGCGTTCGCGGGCTCGGAGCGGTGGGCACGGCGGGGACGCGGCGGTCCCCGCGGCGGGCGGGCGGTCCGGGTCCGGCCCTCCCGGGCCGGTGAGGCAGTGGATCGGGAAGGCCGTGGGCCAGTTTACAACCGGAGGCCGGCGAGGTCAACCGACGCCGGCCGGAGAGGGACGCCGACGGTCAGTCGCCGCCGACGAGCCCCGGGGAGCGGTCGCGGCCGTAGAGGCGGCGGTACACGGCCTCGTTGCGGAGCACCACCTGCACGTAGTGGCGGGTCTCGGCGAAGGGGATCCGCTCGCGGAAGCGGTCCACGTCCCCCCCGTACCCCAGCTCGCGCCGCCAGCGGTCCGCACGGCTCGGCCCGGCGTTGTAGGCGGCCAGCGCCAGGTCGCGCGCGCCGTCGTAGCGGCGGAGCTGGTCGCGGAGGAACCGGGCGCCCATGCGCAGGTTGACCTCCGGCACGTCCAGGTGGCTCTCCCGGAAGTCGTGGATCCCCACGCCGGGGGCGAGCCAGCGGCCGGTGGCCGGCATGATCTGCCCGAGCCCCCGCGCGCCCACCCGCGAGCGCGCCACGGGGTTGAACGACGACTCCTGCCGCACCAGCGCCGCGAGGAGCGCCGGGTCCACCCCGGCCGCGCGCGCCTCCTCCTCCAGGACGTCCTGGTAGGGAAGGGGGAAGACCACCCGCAGCAGCCGGCCGTCCCAGCGCCCGCCGCGGGCCTCCAGGAGGCGGCGCCCCAGGCGGATCGCCTCCACGGTGTGGCCGCGGTCGCGCAGCCCCTCCGCCAGGGCGAGGAGCGCCACCGGGCGTCCGTCCAGCCTGCGGAGCACGGCGTCCAGCTCCTCCTTCCACTCCCCCTCGAGCCCGGCGCTCCGCAGCAGGTCCAGGCGGGCGAGCGCCGCGGCGGCGTCCGCCGGATCGGAGGCGAGCCCAACCCAGGGCTGCGCGTTGCCCGCGGTGCGCGCCAGCGGGTCC
>DASYWD010000358.1 GCA_035936415.1 Longimicrobiaceae bacterium | reverse complement strand
GAGAGTGTGGAGGCGAGAGCCGACGCGCTGCAATGCTCCGAGGCGATCGTCTTCATACAGCAAACCCTCCGATGGATGTGACCCATCGGAGGGTTTGTTGCTTCAACTCCCGGACCTCAATCTCCGGGATGACTCATGTTTTTCGTGCGCGGATCCAGAACGGAGGAGCGTGCTGCGGTCCCGCTCTGGATACTTGGCCGATCTTATCGCCCTCTATCCACCGCATCTCGCGGCCGCCACGCGGTAGGCGGGCGACGCCACACCGGGCGGGGGCCGGCGGGGGGCCGGGAGGCTGCGTTGCAACCAATCGGGCATGTGCAACGTCCAACGTGGAAAGCAACGGCCGTCCCGGGCGCCCGGCGACCCCGCGCCCGCTTCCGCCGCTTCCGCTCGCCCTCCCACCCGGCTCATTCCCATGCCCACCTGGCGCAGATCCGCAGCATCCCTTGCCCTCGTGCTCGCGCTTGCCGCGCCGGCGGCCGCCCAGGACCATGCGCACGCCGGGGGCGCACCCCCGCGCGTCCAGGCGGTGGAGCGCACCGCGCCCGTCGTGCTGGACGGGCGGCTGGACGAAGAGGTGTGGCGGACCGCACCCGCGGCCACGGACTTCGTGCAGATGGAGCCCGACGAGGGGAAGCCCGCCACCCAGCGCACCGAGATCCGCCTGGTCTACGACCCCGAGGCGCTGTACATCGGCGCCCGGATGTTCGACTCGCTGGGCGCGGCGGGCGTCCGCACCCGGCTGGCCCGGCGCGACCAGAGCACGGAGTCGGACCGGCTCGAGTTCGTCTTCGACACCTACCACGACCACTCCGGCCGCACCGTCCTCACCATCAACCCCTCGGGGGTGAAGGGCGACGCGGGGCAGGCCTCGCCCTACGCCGACCCGTCGTGGGACCCGGTGTGGGTGGCGGCCACGCGCATCGACTCGCTCGGGTGGACGGCCGAGCTGAAGATCCCCTTCAGCCAGCTCCGCTTTCCGCGCGACAGCGTGCAGACGTGGGGGATGCAGGTGTGGCGGTACACGCAGCGGCTGAACGAGCTCTCCATGTGGAGCCCCTGGGGCCGGCGGGAGCAGGGCGGGCCGGCGCGCTTCGGCCACGTGGAGGCGTTGCGGGCGCCGCGCAACCGCGGACGGATGGAGCTGCTGCCGTACGTGCTGAGCCGCGCCCGGTACGTAACGCCCACCCAGGCCGGGAGCCCCTTCCAGAGCGGCGAGCAGTACGACATGCGCGTCGGCGGCGACGTCAAGTACCAGCTCAGCTCCACGCTCACGCTGGACGCCACCATCAACCCGGACTTCGGCCAGGTGGAGGTGGACCCGGCGGTGGTGAACCTTTCCGCCTTCGAGACCTTCTTCTCCGAGAGGCGTCCGTTCTTCGTGGAAGGGAGCGGCCTGTTCGGCTTCGGCAACTTCTCCTGCTTCAACTGCTCCAACATCTCGCCGATCTCGCTCTTCTACTCCCGGCGCATCGGCCGGGCGCCGCAGGGCTTCGTGGCCAGCCGCGGCGCGGAGTTCGTCCAGGCGCCCGAGAACAGCACCATTCTGGGCGCGGCGAAGGTCACGGGGCGCACCCGCGGCGGGCTCCAGGTGGGACTGCTCGACGCCGTGACCCGCTCCGGTCGCGCGCTGGTGCAGGACACGCTGGGCAACCGCTTCACCGAGGAGGTGGAGCCGGCGAGCAACTACTTCGTGGGGCGGGCGAGGCGGAACTTCCGGGGCGGGAACACCACCGTGGGGGCCATCGCCACCTCGGTGGTGAGGCGGTTCGACTCGGAGGCGCTGGAGCAGCTCATCCCCGGGCACGCCGAGGCGGTGGGGGTGGACGGGGAGACGTGGTGGAAGGACCGCACCTACCGCCTCATCGGCAACTTCGCCGTGTCCAACGCCTCCGGCGATCCGCTCGCCATCACCCGGCTGCAGCGCTCGTCCGCGCGCTACTTCCAGCGGCCGGACCGGGTGAACGGCAGCAACGCGGTCTTCTCGGACCTGTTGGACCCGGCGGCCACCTCGCTGCGCGGCTTCGGCGGCTACGCGCGGCTCGCTAAGGAGGCCGGCAACTGGTACTGGGAGGGCGCCCTCGACACCCGCAGCCCCGGGTTCGAGGTGAACGACGCCGCCTTCCTGACGCGGGCGGACTACGTCTGGATGCTGGGCAACGTCATGCGCAGGTGGAACCAGCCGACCTCCTACTACCGCTGGTGGCAGGCCCTCGCGGGCGGGCAGCAGCAGTACAACTACGACAGCGACCGGACGGCGGCGCAGCTCCACTTCTTCACCGGGGGGCAGCTCCCCAACTTCTGGGACGTGGCCTTCTACACGGAAGTGTACCCGGAGGTGAGCGACGACCGCCTCACGCGGGGCGGGCCGGTGGTGCGCCGGCCGGGGGGCTACCTGCTCCACAGCCGGATGGGAACCGACTCGCGGAAATGGCTGGTCTTCTCCGCGCGGGCCAACCACCTCGTGGACACCCAGGACGGGGGCTTCACCTCGGTCGGCGGCAGCGTCCGGGTGAAGCCGGCATCGAACGTCCAGTTCTCGCTCGGGCCCACGTACACCCGGGAGCGCTTCGGGACCCAGTTCGTGCTGCGGCGCGTGGACCCCACGGCCAGCAACTTCTTCGGGCAGCGGGTGGTGGTCGCGGACATCGACCAGAACCGGTTCTCCATGGACACGCGGCTGAACTGGACCTTCACGCCCACGCTGACGCTGGAGCTGTTCGCGCAGCCCTTCGTGTTCGCCGGCGACTATTCGCGGTTCAAGGAGTTCGAGGGGCCGCGCACGACCCGCACCCGGGTCTACGGCGAGGACTTCGGCACGATCTGCTTCGACGCGGCAGCCGGCCGCTACACGGCGGACCCGAACGGCAACTGCGCCGTGGCCTCGGAGCGCTCCGCCCAGGCGTTCTCGTTCCGCAACCCGGACCTCAACGTGCGCTCCCTGCGGGGGAACGCGGTGCTCCGCTGGGAGTACCGCCCGGGCTCCACGCTCTTCCTGGTCTGGCAGCAGCAGCGCGCGGGGAGCGAGCCGTTCGGCGACTTCGACTTCGGGCGCGACGCCAACGCCATCTTCCGGCAACGCCCCGACAACATCTTCGTCATCAAGGCGAGCTACTGGATCGGGCGGTAGCGGGGGAGGGCGGGGCGCATGGAGGGGGCACCGCACGGACACCCGTGCGGTGCCCCCGTGCCGTTCCACGCCAGCCGGATCCCCGACGGCCGTCCACCCGGCCGACCCGCGGTCGCCGCCATGGTCTTTCCGCCGATCGGTTCATTTCCGCCACGTCCGGCGCACCGCAGGGTGTCCACCGCGCGCTCCCGCGGGGGAGCAGGCAAGACAATTGCATTACCCAGGTCCCTCTCAGCCGAAGACCGGAAGGTCGACGACCCTCCACTTCCACCCGACGGACCATGATCACGAAACAGGACATCGAGCGCTTGATCCAGCGGCAGGACGGCGAACAACCGGTCCTCTCGCTCTTCCTCGACATGTCGGTCAACTCCGACAACAAGCGGACCCACAACGTCTTCCTCAGCCAGCGGCAGGCGCAGTTCGAGGAAATGGACGGGAGCAGGGCTCCCGCCGTCGCGGACACGTTCGAGCGTGTGCGCGAGTGGCTCCGTGACGAGTTCGACGAGGAGAACCGCGGCGTCGTCATCTACACCGAGCTCGATGGCGGCTGGTTCGAGGCGCTCCAGTTCCCGGTCCCGGTGCAGAATCGTGCGCTCCTGACGCCGCGCCCCGTGATCGGACCGCTGGCGCAGGTGATCGAGAGCTACCACCATCACGGCGTGATCCTGCTCGACCGCGAGCACGTCCGCATCCTCAGCGTCTACCTGGGGACGCTCCTGGACGAGATCGAGGTGCACGGCGACCCGATTCCGGCGCCCTCGCACGTCCAGGCCGGGGGGTACTCGCAGGCCCGCTACCAGCGCCGCAAGGCGGAGGAGATGCGCCACTTCTTCAAGGAGTTCGCGAAGGAGGTGGAGGTCTTCGTGTCGCGGTACAAGCCGGACGACCTGGTGATCCTGGGGACGGAGGAGAACGTCGCCAAGTTCCGCGAGTTCCTCACCGAGCAGCTCCAGGAGAAGGTGGTGTACACAGGCAACGCCTGGGTGGACGACAGCACCACCGACATCCTGAGTCGGCTCCAGCCGCACCTGGACGCGCACGAGGACCGGGAGCGGCAGGAGGTGGTGGAGCGCGTCCGCGACCGGGTCGCGCACGACTACCTGGCGACCGCCGGGCTCCAGGGGACGCTCACCGCGCTCCAGGAGGGGAAGGTGGACACCGTGGTGATCGCGCGCGACCAGAGCCAGGACGGCGCCCGCTGCAAGCAGTGCGACTTCGTCTACGCCCGGGGGATGGACCGGTGCTCGTACTGCGGGTCCAGCGAGCTGGAGGAGGTGGACGCGGTGGAGGAGCTGGTCCGCATGGCCGAGGGGCAGGGGGTGGAGATCGCCTTTACGGATCCCGGCCAGGTGGGCGACCTGCGGGGGGTGGGGGCGCTCCTCCGCTTCTGACGGAGACCCGGGTCCCGCCCGGCCCTCACGGAGGCGCGGCTCTGAGCCGCGCCTCCGTTTTTCTTGACACCGCGGCGGGCGGAGCCGTACGTTCCGGTGCAACTCACCCGGAATCTCGTGTCCATGACCTCCCCCGAACTCGACGAGGCCGGCCGGGACCGGCTGCGCGCCGAGCTCCAGTCGCTCGACGGAGTGCGCGCGGCCCTGCTCGACGGACCTCCGCTGGCCGTGCACCTGGTGTGCGAGCGGGGCGAGCCGGCCCGCCTGGAGATGCAGGCCGGGGCGGTGCTCGCCCGCCACGGCCTGGACCGCGGCACCGCTCAGCTGCACGTATCCTTCCTGGCGGCCCCCCAGCCGGCGCGCCGCGTCCGCTTCCGGGGCGCCACCCTCCACCGGCCCGCCGCGGGGCGGGCCGTCGCAACGGTGTCGCTGGAGTGGGAGGGGTGCGTCTACGAAGAGCAGGTGGAGGGGGAGAGCGGCGACACCGTAGAGCTGCGCCTCGCGGCCCTCGCCACGCTCCGGAGCATCGGGGCGCTGGTGGGGGAGGCGTTGCGCTTCCGGCTGGTGGGGATCCGGACGCTCCGGGCCTTCGACACCGACCTGGTCGCCGTGCTCCTGCACGCCGACCACGGGCGCGGCCCGCTGATCGGCGCCTCCCTGGCGCGCGAGAGCCCGCACGAGTCCGCGGCCATCGCCGTGCTCAACGCCACCAACCGCGTCATGGGCAACTACCTGATGACCGGCGACTGAAGCCCCCGCGCCGCCCGGTCCCATACGCAGCGCGCCGCCGCACGGAGCTTCCGTGCGGCGGCGCGAACGTTCTGCGTCCCCGGGTCCTACCGGGCCTTGCCCAGCACCATGCGGGCGTAGCCGTTGTCCGGGTTCTGGCCGGCCTTCAGCAGCCCGTCCACCCGGTGCGGGCCGCGGTTGTAGGCCAGGAGCGCGAGCTGGACGTCGCCCCCGTACTTCTCGATCATCATCCGCAGGAAGCGGAAGCCGAGCCTCAGGTTGGTGTCCCGGTCGAACATCTCTCCCCGGGAGATGCCGGGCGCCAGGAAGCGCGCCGTCTCCGGCATGAGCTGCGTGAACCCGACCGCCCCCACCGGGCTGACGGCCCGCTGGTTGAACTCGCTCTCCACCCGCACGAGCCCGAAGGCCAGCTCGGGATCGATCTGCTCCGCCAGCGCGATCTCCTCGATCGAGGCCGCCAGGTCGGCAGAGATCCCGTACTTCGCGGAGTTGGCGTGGATCCGCTCCAGGCGCTCGATCTGCAGCCGCTGCAGGTCGATCTGCCCCTCCAGCGACTGCAGGCGGGCGTCCCCTGCCAGGAACCGCTGCTGCCACTCCACGGCCCACCCGTCCGGCTCCACCGAGGTTGCTCCCAGCTGGAACGCGAACACGAAGAGCAGGATCCCGAGCGTCGCGCCCCGAACTGCCGGCCAGATCTCCGTCCGTGGCTGCTTACGCGCAGCGACGTCGGCCTGCAGCTTCAGGAGAAGAGACTGCATAGCGCCTCCGGGCTAGAGTTACCCTCCGCAGAGCAAGCGCCGTGCCCGCCGCGGCTACTCCGGGGCCCCCTCCCATGCCCCGCTGCGGCCACCTTCCTTACGTACCAACCGGATAGCTTCGATCCGCATTCCCCGGTCCCGGGCCTTGCACATGTCGTAGACCGTGAGCAGCGCCGCGGCCACCGCGGTCAGCGCCTCCATCTCCACTCCCGTCTTCCCGTCCACCCGGGCGGTGGCGGTGGCGCGCACCCCGGGGAGCGCTTCGTCCGCCTCCAGCTCCACCTCCACCGAGGTGAGCGGGAGGGGATGGCAGAGCGGGATCAGGTCGGCCGTGCGCTTGGCCCCGGTGATCCCCGCGATCTGCGCCACCAGCAGCACGTTCCCCTTGGGCGTGGTGCCTTCCCGGATCGCGCGCACCGTCTCCGCGCTGGTGACGATGCGTCCCTCCGCCACGGCCACGCGCCGGGTCGTCTCCTTCTCCCCCACGTCCACCATCCGCGGGCGCCCCTCTGCGTCCAGGTGGGTGAAGCCGCTGCCGCCCGCGGTCACGGCGCCCTCACGCGGCGTTCAGCAGGTCCGACCGGACCCCGCGCAGCAGGTCCGCCAGGATCAGCTGCGGGTTCACGTTCCCGGAGGCGAGCTCCATGGCCCGGTGCACCCGGTCCAGCGCCCGCCCCACGCCGAGCGGCCGGATGTCCCGCCGACGCACCACCTGGGACAGCGTCTCCACATCACCCGCGTTCACCACGTGCTCGGGCGCCCCGGTGGCCGCGGCCATGAGGTCGCGGAGCCAGACGGCGAACGCCTCCAGCGTCCCGGTGAACTCGCCGCGCCCGCCGGTGGGCGCCTCCGCGAGGGCCGCCGCGAGCCGCGCCGTCGGCGAATCCGCCACCGCCGCCATGAGGAGCGACCGTCCCGCCTGGCGCTGCTTCTCCAGCGGCCCCGGCGCGTCACCCACCGGGAGGAGGCGCAGCGCCCTCCCGATCGCCCCCCCGGAGAGCGCCGCGACGCCCTCCGCCTCCCGCTCCGGCATCCCCTTCCGGCGCACCAGGAAGTCCCGCACCTCCTCCGCCGCCAGCGGGAGGAGCCGCACCGGGAGGACCCGCGAGCGGATGGTGGGGAGGAGCGCCCCCGGGGTGGACGAAGTGAGGATCAGCGTCGTGTCGGCCGGCGGCTCCTCCAGGAGCTTGAGGAAGGCGTTCGCCGCCTCCTGCGAGGACTCCTGGGGCACCATGGCCTCCGCGTCGCCCACCACGAACACCTTGCGCGACCCCATGGCGGGCCGGTTCCCCGCCAGCTCCTGGAGGGTGCGGATCGCCGCCAGGAAGTACGAAGGGGCCCGGTCGTAGCTGGGAACGTGGAAGGGGTCGCCGCGCCGTGCCGCCAGCTCCACCGCGCGCGCCTCCTCCAGCTTCTCCCTCAGCCGGTCCGGCCCGGTGGCCTCGGGGCGCGGGAGGGGGAAGAACCAGTGCACGTCCGGGTGCTCCAGCCGCGCCACCAGCCGGCAGTGGAGGCAAGCCCCGCACGGCTCGGTGCCGCCCTGGGAGTCCTCGCACACGATCCGCTGCGCCAGCCAGAGCCCGAAGCGCTCCTTGCCGATCCCCTCCGCCCCGTGCAGCAGGAGCGAATGCGGCAGCTCCCCGTCGCGCACGGAGGCCGCGAGCGCGGCCCGCATCGTCTCATGTCCCTGCAGGGGGATCAGCGGCATCGTTTCGTTACTCCAGCCGTGCTGTTGCGTTCTGTGTTGGGGCCGCTCCGGAGCCAGGCCAAACGGCCGGCCTGTCTCCTGCGCGGGTCGCGGAGCCCGGGATACTACCCCCGGTCTCCGCTCCGGCTCCGTGAGCCTGCCGGAAACTGCCCCGGCAGTCTCCCTCCGCACAAGGGGCGGGGAAGGGCAGAGAGCCCCAAAACAAGAAACCCTCCCCCGCATGCGGGGGAGGGTGGCGAGCCTAAGGCGAGCCGGGAGGGGGCCGCACTTTCGCACTCACGCACTTCCGTTCTACCTCTTCCTGAGCCACGCCAGCGGATCCACCGCCTGGCCGCCGGGGGCGCGGATCTGGAACTCGATGTGCGTCCCCTCCGGCGTCCCCTCGCCGCCCACCGTGCCGACCACCTGGCCGCGGGCGATCTCGGCGCCCTCGGCCACGCGCACCTCGTCCAGGTAGAGGTAGAGCGAGTAGTAGCCGCCGCCGTGGCTCACCACCACGCTGGGGCCGTACCCCTCGAACGGCTCCGCCAGCGCGACGGTGCCGGCCTCCACGGCCTTCACCGGGGTCCCCTTCGCCGCGCCGATCCCGACCCCGTTCCAGCGGAGCACCGTCCCGCTCGGCGTGGTGGTGCGGCCGAAGCGGTAGAGGATCCGGCCGTCCACCGGCCACCCGAGCGAGCCCAGGTCGCTGGTGGAGAGGCGGGACGCGGAGGCGGCGGGTGCCGGCGCCGGGGTGCGCGCCGGGGGCGGGGCCGTCGCCCGGGTCCCGCC
>DASYWD010000357.1 GCA_035936415.1 Longimicrobiaceae bacterium | reverse complement strand
TCGCTCTGCCGCGCGTGCCGCACCCCGCTCCCGGAGGGGCGGGAGGCACGCTTCTGTCCGTTCTGCGGCGTGGCGCAGCGGGCGATCCCCTGCGCGGGGTGCGGCGAGTCGGTGGAGCCGGAGTGGCAGTTCTGCATCGGGTGCGGGCATTCGCAGCGGAGCGGCGCCGCGCCGTGAGGAACGACGCTTGCAAAGGCGCGGGGCCGCGGCGCCCGACCGGTGGCGCCTGACTCGTTCCCGGGACGGAGCATGCGGATAGCGGAGCTGGTCGGGGTGGCGGCGGCGCTGGTGCTGGCGGCGGCGCCGCTGGCGGGGTGCGGCGACGACGGGGACGCGGGCGCGCGGCCGGGGAACGTGGTGGAGGAGCCGGACGACTCGGCGCTCCCCACGGCGCCCGACGTGCCGCTCCCGCAGGGGGTGACGGCGGGGATGGTGGGGGAGGGGCGGAAGCTCTTCGGCACCACCTGCGTGGTCTGCCACGGCCCCGACGCCGGGGGGACGCAGCTCGGCCCCTCGCTCCGCGACGGCGAGTGGCTGAACGTCTCGGGCGAGTACGACGAGATCGTGGGCCTCATCCAGCAGGGCGTCCCGGAGCCGGAGGAGCACCCGGTCCCCATGCCGCCCCTGGGCGGGGGGACCTTCACCGCGGAGCAGGTGCGGGCACTGGCGGCGTACGTGTACTCGCTCCGGCGGCCCTCGGCCGCGCCCGGACCGGCGGCCGCCCCGGATTCGGCACCGCGGGAGGGGACGTAAGGTGCGCGAGTGCGAAGTGCGGGAGTCGGGCAGGGAGTGCGGCCCCTCCCCCGGGTGCGGGGGGAGGGGCCTTCTGCAGGGCGGTGTCGCGGGTCAGGGGCGGCGGAGGGGGGTGCCGGTGCCGGTGCCGGTCCAGCGCCAGGCGTCCAGGATGCGTTCGGCGCGGGGGGTGAACCACGCCTCCAGCTCTTCCGGGTACTGGACGATGACGTGGAACCAGCGGCCGCCGTGGGCCCCGAGCGCCACCCACCCCCGGAGCGGCTCGTGGACGGTGCCCAGGCTGTAGATGGGGTACTCGACGACGGCCCACGGCTGCGGGTTCGCCGGGTCGAGCTCGGTGCGGTTCCCCGGGATGCGGACCCGCTCGGCGATGGTCCGGACCGTTTCCCGCGCGGCCTCCTCGCTCGCGCCGGGCGGGTGCACGAACACGTACACGTACGCGCTGTCGCTGCGCGCGCCGCCCGGGTAGCCGACGAAGCGGATCCCGTCCTCGTCGTCCAGCGTGAGCGGCTCGGCGCGGATGCCCTCCGGCAGCTCGGTGCGGAAGGGGAGCGCGAACCCCTCCGGCGAGGTGTACGGCGTGGGGCCCGCCTCGGCCGCCGCGGCGAGCCCTTCCCCGCCGCCGGGGGGGGGCTCGCCCTCCGCGGCGTCGCCGCACCCGGCCAGGAGCAGGGCGGCGAGGAGCGGGAGCAGCAGCGGCGCCATCATGCGCCGGTCCCCGCGCTGCCGGGAGCTGGGCGGGGTCTCACGGCGCGGCCTCGACGCCCCGTTCGACACCCTTGTCCTGCGGCCCGGGCTCCTCCGCCCCCGGCACGAAGGCGGTGTCGGTCGGGGTCGGCTCGGCGCTGTCGAGCGGATCCGCCTCCTCGGGCGGGTCGTACCCCCCGCACGCGGCCAGGAGCGAGCCCGCGAGGAGCAGGGCGAGCGGCATCTGTCGGCGACCTTTCATCCGGACCTCGCTGGCTGGCGTGATGCCGCGGCCCCACCCGCGGCAGAGGCGGCGCGGCGTCGCAAGAGGTGTTCCGGTGCGCCCCACCGGCGTCCCTCCTTGACGCGCGCTCCCGTGAGCGGGTAGCTTCCGCGACCGCTTCCCCCCGAAAGCACGACTTCCCCGAAGAGACTGACGGACCGTCCATGCCGCGCATCGCCGTGATCGCTGGAGACGGGGTCGGGACGGAGGTCACGCGCGAGGCACTGAAGGTGCTGCGCGCGGCGACGTCCGCCGGCCCGGAGCTGGAGTTGGTGGAGTGGCCCCACGGCGCCGACCACTACCTCGCCACCGGCACCACACTGACCGACGAGGAGTTCGCCGAGCTCTCCACGAGCTACGACGCCATCCTGCTGGGCGCGCTGGGCGACCCGCGGGTGCCCGGCAACGAGCACGCCCGCGACATCCTGCTGGGGCTCCGCTTCCGCCTGGACCTGTTCGTCAACTTCCGCCCGGTGAAGCTGCTCCACCCGGAGCTGACCCCGCTCAGGGACAAGGGGGAGAAGGACGTGGACTTCGTGATCTTCCGCGAGAACACGGAGGGCGTCTACGTGGGGATGGGCGGCGTCTTCAAGCGCGGGACGCCGGACGAGGTGGCGATCCAGGAGGACGTGAACACCCGCAAGGGGGTGGAGCGGATCGTCCGCGCGGCGTTCGAGCACGCCCGGGCCCACGGGCTGGAGCGCGTCACGATGTCGGACAAGGCCAACGCCATGGAGCACGCCGGCGGCCTCTGGCGGCGCGTGTTCCGCGAGGTGGCTGCGGAGTACCCGGAGGTGGAGAGCGAGGCGCTGTACGTGGACATGCTCGCCATGGACATGGTGCGGCGCCCGGAGCGCTACCGGGTCATCGTCACCGGGAACCTGTTCGGGGACATCCTCTCGGACCTGGGGGCGCAGCTCGCCGGGGGCCTGGGGCTCTCCGCGTCGGGGAACATCCACCCGGGGCGCGTCTCCCTCTTCGAGCCGGTGCACGGGTCCGCGCCGGACATCGCGGGGAAGGGGATCGCCAACCCGTTCGCGGCGATGCTCACCTCCGCGCTGATGCTGAAGCACCTGGGCCACGCGCGCGAGGGGGAGCGGATCGAGGCCGCCGTGCGCCGCGCCGTCCACGAAGGGCAGACCACGCCGGACCTGGGCGGACCGCTGGGCACCGCTGCGGCCGGCGACGCCGTCTGCCGATACTTGGAAGCGGGCGAGGCGTAGCCGGCCCTCCGCCCTGCCCCCGCGACTTCCCGCGCCCGCGGGCCCACCGGCCACACCTTCCGGAAAGCATGCGCAAGAGGAGCACAACCATCGGGGAGATCCTGGTGAGCCTGGGCCGGATCTCCCCCGAGGACGTGGAGCGCGTCCTCGCCTACCAGCGCGAGCGGGGCGGCTTCTTCGGCGCCGCCCTGGTCGCCCTCGGGCTGGCGACCCCCGCCGAGGTCGAGTGGCTGCTCGCCGACCAGTACGACCTCCCCTTCGTGAACCTGCGCCCGGACGGGATCGACCACGGCGTCGCCTCGCAGGTCCCCGGCGGGTGGGCGCGCGAGCACCTGGTGCTCCCCGTGCTCCGCGACGGCGACACCGTGACCGTGGTCCTCTCCGACCCGCGCGACCTGGGGCGGTTGATCGAGGTGCAGCAGTTCACGGGCGCCGCCAACGTGGAGGCTGCGCTCTCCACCCCCGCCACGCTCCGCGCGCTGATCGACGCGGTGCACGGGGAGCCGGACATCTCCCCCGTCCCGGTGCTCCGCTTCCTGCTGGAGGCGCTGGAGTCGGGAGCGGAGGAGGTGGGCGTCTCCGTGCGGCCCGGCGGGTCGGCCGGCTGGGCGCGGCGGCAGACGGTCTCGCGCCGCACGCTCGAGGAGGGGGCGCTCCCGGAGCTGCGCCGCCTGGTGAAGCCCTTCCCGGAGCCCGCGGCGGCGCAGGGGGTGCGGCGCTGGGAGGCGCGGATCGCCCTCGCCGGGCAGGTGTGGACCGCGGAGTGCCACGCGGTGGGCGACGGCGCGGCGCTGGAGT
>DASYWD010000356.1 GCA_035936415.1 Longimicrobiaceae bacterium | reverse complement strand
CCGGTGCCGTCCGGACGCGGCGGCGACCGCGTCGGCCCCACCCCGCCGGCCGTCGCCCGCGTACGCGCAGGCCAGCCCCACCCCGCTCCACAGGTCGGCCCACCGCTCCGGGGAGAAGCGGGCGACCGCCCCGGCGATCCGGCCGGGGTCCGCTCCCCGGCTGAACCAGAGGCTCCGCCCCACCCCCTGGTCGAAGGCCCGGCGCGCGTACCCGGAGAGCCGGCGGGGGACCTCCCGCCCGTCCACGGTCGGCCCGGGACGGAAGTACCCCTCGTGGAAGCCGTAGCCGTCCAGCGCCAGCCATCCCAGGAGCGGGTCCATCCCGGCCGGGGGGCATTCCAGGCGGCGGCGCAGCCGGGCGAGCGCCCACCCCGCCCCCACGTGCACCATGTAGGCGTGCGCGTCCCCCGGCCCGCGCAGGAAGGCGTCGAGCCGTCCGCTCCTCCAAGGCACGAGGACGTCCAGGAGCGCCAGCGCCATCGCGGAGCCCTCGTAGGCGAAGCCGCGCAGCTCCGCTCCGGTCCCGTCGAGCAGGGCGCCCAGGCGTGCCGGCTCCGGCTCAGCCAGGGCCGCGTGGTATCCGCGGAGGAAGGTGGAGCCCGCTTCCTCCAGCCGCGCGCGCGCGGCCGGGTCGCACTCCCCGAAGCCCCGGCGCGCGAAGGTGGCCTCGCGCGGATCGATCCCCAGGAGCCGGGTGCGGAGAAGGGCCGTCCGCCGCCCCGGGGCGGGAGCGGGGCGTTCGGAAGGGAGGGCGGCAGCGGGAGCCGGATGCATGCGCGGCGCGGGTTGGAGGGGTCCGCGGGCCGGCCGCGGAAGGATCCGCGCCCGACGCAGGGACCTCCGCCCGGAGGAAAGTCGCGTGCCGTAACAGGTGGCGGGAGGTGCACCCCGGCCAAACGCGCCACGCGAGGCGCATCACGCAGCCGGGCGGCCGTGTGGCCGTCAGCGGCTGTGTAAAGCCAGGTTCACAATCTGCGGTCCGTATGGGACAGGGGTGGGACAGGCGAAGGGAGGGACCCGGCACCGGGGAACTCGTTGAGGAGGTCGTACAGCGCACGCCGGCTGATCCCCAGCAGGCGCGCCGCTTCGCTCCGGTTCCCGTGCGCCACCCGGAGCGCCTCTCCGAGGTAGCGGAGGCGAACGCGGCGCATCGCCGCGGCCAGGTCGAGCGGAGCGGCGCTCTCCGCGTCCGCCGGCTGCCCCGAGGCCCGGCGGACCTCGTCGGGGAGGTGGCAGGGGAGGAGCACGCCCCCCGCCCCGGAAGCCAGCACCGCGATCCGCGCGATCACGTTCTCCAGCTCGCGCACGTTGCCGGGCCAGCCGTACGCCTCCATCTCCTCCAGCGCGGCCAGGCTCACCTCCTGGAGCGCGTGGGGGATGACGGCCGCGATGGAGCGGAGGAAGTGCAGGGAGAGGGGGAGGAGGTCCTCGGTGCGCTCGCGCAGCGGGGGGACGCCGATCTCCACCACCCGCAGCCGGTAGTAGAGGTCCGCCCGCATCCTCCCCTCCCACATGGCGCGCCGGAGGTCGCGGTTGGACGCGGCGACGATGCGCACGTCCAGCGGGATCGACCGGTTGCTCCCGAGCCGCCGCACCGCGCGCTCCTGGAGGACGCGCAGGAGCTTCGCCTGGCGCTCCACCCCCAGCTCGGTCACCTCGTCCAGGAAGAGGGTGCCCCCCTGCGCCTCCTCGAACCGCCCGGCCCGCGCCTGCACCGCCCCGGTGAACGCGCCCTCCTCGTACCCGAAGAGCTCGGCCTCCGTCAGCGGGTCCGGGATCGCGGCGCAGCTGACCGCCACGAACGGTCCGCCGGAGCGGGGCGAGGTCTCGTGGATGGCCCGGGCGACCACCTCCTTCCCGCTCCCGCTCTCCCCCGTGATCAGCACGGTGGCGGGACACTGCGCGACCTGCGCCCCGACCTCACGGACCCGGCGGATCGCCGCGGAGGCGCCCACCACGCGCGACCACCCGGTGGGCGTCCCGGCGGCGTCGGGCGCGGTCCGCTCCGC
>DASYWD010000355.1 GCA_035936415.1 Longimicrobiaceae bacterium | reverse complement strand
GGCGCGGGGGCCGGGCCCCTCCTCCTCCACCAGGAGGCGGACCTCCGGACCCTCGCACTGCGCGATCCAGAACGAGCGTCCCGCCTCCGCCTCCTCCGACGCCAGCACCTCGCCCAGCCACTCCGAGACCGCCAGGTAGGGGACGGGCTCGTCGAGCCCGGCGTCGCCGCCGGCAGCCGCGTACAGTACCGCGAGGTCCTGCACCAGCGGCTCGAACGAGGCCGCGTCGGCGCTCAGCGGGCTCGCCCTCAGGAAGAGGAGGTGCTCCTCCTCCGCGACGCGGATGAGCCGCGCCGCCGGAAGCCGCTCGTCTCCGGACCCCGCCCCTTCCCAGAGCGCCCGCAGCCGCGCCTCGCGCGCCTCCTCCGGGACGCCGCGCAGGTCCTCGGCATCCTCCCACCGGACGCGGGCTTCCCCGACGGTCTGGAGCGCCTGCGCCATCCCGGGAAGGCGGGCGAAGGTGGTGCGCAGGACGTCGTGCCGCTCCACCAGGCGGTGCAGCGCATCGCGCAGGGCGTCCGCGTCGAGCCGCCCGGTCACGCGGACCAGGGCGCGGGCGTCGCGGGCGCTCGGCACCGCCTCCTGCACCAGCCCCCACAGGTGCCGCTGCCGCGGCGAGAGGCGGTATCCTACGATCGCATCCGTTGACATATCCAAGCGTTCTACGTTCCTGGTGCGGTGGAGCGACGGGGAGGTCCGCCGGGTACCGCGGCCGGCGGACTTCCCCTCAGGCCTTCGCCGCGCGGAGGGCGGGGATGTCGTGGAGGTCGGGCCGGGTGTACGGCTCGGCCATGGCCACCAGCGTCTTGCGCTCGCCCCGGTACGGCATGCGCCCGTGCGCGGCGAGCATGTTGTTCATCATCAGGAGGTCGCCCTTCTGCCAGTCGAACACCACGCGCTCCTGGAGGTACGCCTCGCGGAGCTCGGCCGCGACCTCGTCCTCGATGGTGGTCCCGTCGCCGTAGAAGGTCTGGTAGGGCATGTCCTCCGGCTCGAACTCCTCGCGCAGGAGCTGGCGGACCTGCGGGTCCAGACTGGAGTCGTGCCAGAAGGCGATGTGGTTGAACCACACCTTCTCGCCGGTGCCCGGGTGCTCCGCGATCGCCGGCCGGACCTGCCGTGTACGCAGGCGGTCTCCCTCCTTCCACTCCCACTCCACCGCGTTCTCACGGCAGTACCGCTCCACCTCGGCGCGGTCGTCGGTGTGGAAGGAGTCCTGCCAGGTGAGGCCGAAGCCGTCGCCGTAGTTGCGGACCAGCATCCACCCCTTCTCCGCGAAGCGCTCGCGGGTCTCCGGCGAGAGGCGCTGGTACACGCGGCGCACGTCGGCGATGGGGGTCTGCCCCCCCTCCTCCGCCGGCACGTCGCAGAAGAACCAGATCTTCATCGGGAAGGTCGCGGCCGTCGAGAGCTCGTTGTGCAGGGCGATCGTCTGGTCCTGCGGGAACTCGGTGGAGGTGTAGATGTTCTTCTTCAGGTTGGTGCGGGGGGTGGAGCTCTCCGTGTACTGGATCAGCGACGTCCCGATCGCGTCCAGGACGCGGTGGAAGTCTTCCTGGGTCGGGGTGCCCCAGTTGCGGAAGAGGACCCCGCCGTACTCGAGGACGTTCTTCTCGATGAAGTCCAGGTGGTCCCTCGCCCATTCGTGCAGGAGGAGGGTGCCGTACTCCGGGTTCGGCTCCACCACCAGCGGCAGACCTTCGTGGCCGGGGAGATGGCCGATCCGCACGAGCTGCGTCTGGGAGACGCTGATCGGCTGCACCTTCTTGATCCGGTCCGACCAGGAGCGGGCGTTCGCTGGTGTCCCCGTGCGTTTCATGGCGTCAACCTTGCGGCGGTTTCGGGTGGGGCTGGCGTACGGCGCCTGCCGCGGCCGATCTTACAAACTGCTGTCGGCTTTTTCACCTACACTTTATAACAGATATGCGTGGGGCGCAAGCGGTTGCGCCCCCGTCCCCGTGTCCCGCCGGCCCACGCCGGCAGGCACTACGGCTCCAGGAGCGGCGGCAGGGGACTGGTGTGGCGCGCCCGGTCCTGGAACCTGGCGCGGCGCCGGGCGTGCAGGGCCTCCCGGGCGCTCTCCTGCTGCCGGCGCTCCCGCTCTTCAAGCAGCGCCTCCAGCTCGGAGAGCCGCCGCTGCGGGCGCTCCACCACGGCCTCCAGGACCGCGCGGTACTGCTCGATCCGCCGCCTCACCAGGTCGCGGCTGAACAGCGCGCTCCGGTACTCCACGTGCCCGCCCATGGGGCCCGACGCGTCTTCCAGCGCCAGGACGAGGTCCAGCTGGGCCGCCCCCCGCTCCACCGCGAAGGGCCGCATCTCCAGGCCGGGCAGCTCCAGGGCCTCTCCCGAGCCCGCGTTCTGCAGGACGAGCTTCACGCGGAAGAAGGGCGTGCCCCCCCGCACCCGCTTCGGATTCAGCGCCTCGACCACACGGTCGAAGGGGACGTCCTGGTGGTCGTACGCGGCGAGGGTCACCCCCCGCACGCGCTCCACCAGGTCGGCGAAGGTCGGGTCGCCCGAGAGGTCGGTCCGCAGCACGAGCTGGTTCACGAAGAAGCCGATCAGCGCCTCCGTCTCCGCCTGCGCGTTGCGGTTGGCCACGTCCGTCCCCACGACCACCTCGTCCCCCCTTCCCTGCCACCGCAGCAGCACCTGGAAGGCGGAGAGCAGCGTCATGAAGAGCGTGGCGTCCAGCGTCCGGCTGAGCCGCCGCAGCCCGTCGGCCAGCTCGGCCGGGAGCACGAAGGGCGCGGTGGCGCCCTCCCGGCTCGCCACGGCGTCGTGCGCGAGGTCTCCCCGCAGGACCAGCTCCGGCACGTTCTCGAGCTGCCGGCGCCAGTAGTCGAGCTGCCTCTCCTGGCGCTCCGGCGTGAGCCACTCCCGCTGCCAGACGGCGTAGTCGGCGTACTGGACGGGGAGCTCCGGCAGCGGGGAGGGCACGTTTGCCAGGAAGGCGCGGTAGAGCGCCGCCACCTCCCGGACCAGCACCCCCAGCGACCAGCCGTCGGCGGCGATGTGGTGCAGCGTGAGCAGCAGCGCGTGCTCCTCTTCGTCCAGGCGGACCAGCAGCACACGGAGGAGCCGCCCGGAACCGAGGTCGAAGGGCCTCCGCGCCTCGTCCGCGGCCAGCCGGCCGGCGTGCGCCCGGGGGTCCGCCAGCCCCCGCAGATCCGCCAGCGGCAGCTCCAGCGCGAAGGGCGGAACGGCGGACTGCACGGGGAGGCCGTCCACCTCCAGGAAACGGGTGCGCAGCGCCGCGTGCCGCCGCACCACCTCCTCCAGGGCGCGCCGCAGCACGCCCACGTCCAGCCGCCCGGAGAGCTGCACCCGGAAGGGGAGGTGGTAGACCCGGTGCTCGCCCTCCAGCTGGTGGACCAGCCAGAGCCTCTGCTGGGAGAAGGAGAGGGGGGATGGTTCTCCGGGCCGGGCGGCCGGCACGATGGGCGGCCGGCGTTCCGCCCCGGTCCCCTCGGCGACCCGCGCTTCGAGGGCAGCCGCGAAGTCGCGCACCCGGGTGTGCGTCAGCGCCGTGCGCACCGGGATCTCGATGCCCAGGCGCGCCTGGAGCCGGACCACGGCCTGCGTGGCCCGCAGCGAGTGCCCCCCGAGCGCGAAGAAGTCGTCGTCCGCCCCGATCCGCTCCCGCCCGAGCACCTCGCCCCATACCTCCGCGACCATGCGCTCCAGGGCCGTTCGCGGGGCGACGTGCCCCTTCGCCGCGGCGCTCCCCACGTCGCTCATCGGGAGCGCCTTCCGGTCCACCTTGCCGTTGGCGTTCAGTGGGAGCGACGGCATCAGCACGAAGGAGGCGGGCACCATGTACTCCGGCAGCCGCTCCCCGAGCCGCTCCCGGAGCGCGGCCACCAGCCGCGCGCCCGACTCCTCCTGCGGCGGCCTGCCCCCGTGGAAATACCGGGACGGCGCCGGAGCCGCGGCTTCCGCCCGCACGGCCCCGGCTCCCGGCCGGACCAGCACCACGTCGAAGCGCCCGGGATCTCCTGACGCCGCCCACCACACCTGCGCGCAGTACCCCGTCTCCTCCCCCAGCGCCCAGAACACCTCCGGGTCCACCCCGTCTTCTCCCTCCGCGAGCCGGCGCAGCGCGTCCACCTCGGGCGCACTCGCGGTGAGCTCCTCCACCGCCCGAAGCACCCCTCCCACCCGCGCGTTGGGTACGTTGCGGAGCGCCAGCACCTGCGGCCTCTCCGCCTCGAGCCGGCGCCGCACCGCCTCCGGCGTGAGCGCCTCCGCCTCCCAGTCCAGCCCTCCCGGCGCGTGCACCCGGGGGACCTCCCCCTCCACGTGCAGGAGCACGTCGTAGCGGAAGCGGGTGAGCTCGGCGGGGCGGCTCCCCCGCTTGAGCTGCACCTCCACCCGGGTGGCCCGCGGCAGCCGCTCTCCCAGCGCGGCGAAGAGCTCCGGGGCGAGCATCAGCTCGGGGTCGTGCGAGATGCGCCGCCGCACGCGCCTGCGGAGCTCCTCCGCCGGGAGGGTGGCCGGTGCCAGCGACAGCTCCACCGAGAGGTGGAACGCCTCCAGGAGGGGCAGGCTGCGCACGTCGCCCACGAAGACCACGCCGCCGGGCGCCACCGCGCGCACGGCCTGCTCCAGCACGCGCTCCAGGTACTCCACGTCGGGGAAGTACTGTACCACCGAGTTGAGCACCACCGCGTCGAAGTAGCCCTGCGGGATCCCCGAGAAGTCGTCGGCCGCGCGCTCCAGCAGGCGCACCCTGGAGGGAGCGTCCCCGTCCAGGTGGCGGCGCAGGTATTCGAGCGCGGTGGGTGAGAAGTCGGTTCCCCAGTAGTCGGTGCACCCGGGCGCGAGCCGGAAGAGGAGAAGACCCGTTCCGCAGCCGATCTCCAGTACGCGGCGGGCGCCCAGGGCGTGGATGCGCCCGACGGTGTGGCCCACCCAGTCGCGCATCTCGGACTCGGGGATCGGCCCACCCGTGAAGCTGCTGTTCCAGCCCGCCAGGTTGAGCGCGGGGTCCGGCGGCTCCCCTCCTCCGGCGTACGCCTCGTCCCAGAGCGAGGCCCAGCGCCGGGTCCGCTCCTCCGCGGGAGCCGTTCCGGGCCCCTCGGCGGCGGGAACCACGTACGCCACCAGCGAGCGCGCCGCATCCTCGCCGTGGGCGAGCACCGCGGCCTGTGCCACCCCCGGGCAGCCGAGCAGCGCCGCCTCGATCTCCCCCAGCTCGACGCGGAAGCCGCGCACCTTCACCTGGTGGTCGGTGCGTCCCAGGAACTCCACCCCTCCGTCCGCCCGCAGCCGCGCCAGGTCCCCGGTGCGGTAGAGGCGCGCGCCCGGAACCGCGGAGAAGGGATCGGGCACGAAACGCTCCGCGGTCAGCCCGGGCCGGTGCAGGTATCCGCGGGCCAGCCCCTCGCCGCCGATGTACAGCTCCCCCGGGGCGCCGGAAAGCACCGGACGCATCCGCGCGTCCAGCACGTGGAGCGTGGTGTTGGCGATCGGCCGCCCCAGCTCCACCGCTCCGCTCGCGGGCGCCGCCTCCACCCTGTGCGCCGCGGACCAGATGGTGGTCTCCGTGGGCCCGTACAGGTTCCACAGCGCCGCGCCGCAGCGCAGGAGCCGCTCCGCGAGCGGCCCGGGGAGCGCCTCGCCGCCACAGAGCAGGGTAAGCCCCGGCTCCCCCGCCCACCCGACCTCCAGGAGCATCTGCCAGGTGGCCGGGGTGGCCTGCATCACCGTGACGCCGCCGCGCCCGATCCGCTCCGCCAGCCGGCGGGGCTCGGCCACCACGTCCTGCTCCGCGACCTCGACCGTCGCGCCCGCGCTGAGGGGGAGGAACAGCTCCAGCACCGAGATGTCGAAGCCGAGCCGGGTGATCGCCAGCAGCGTGTCTCCCTCGCCGATTCCCAGCAGGTCGCGCAGGGACGACAGGAAGTTCACCACGGTACGGTGCTGGACCACGACCCCCTTGGGCTCTCCGGTCGAGCCGGAGGTGTAGAGGAGGTACACGGCGTTCCAGGCGTCCGCGCTCCGCTCCGGGGCGGTGGCCGGAGACGCGGCGAGCGAATCCTGCACGGCGCGGTCGTCCAGGACCACCAGCGGAGCCCCGGGCAGCGGAGCGCGGTCGCGCAGCGCGGCCTGGGTGACGACCGCCACGACTCCCGCGTCCCTGGCCATCCAGGCCAGGCGCTGGTCGGGCAGGGAGAGGTCCAGCGGAAGGTAGGTCCCGCCGGCCTTCATCACCGCCAGCGCCGCCGTCACCATCTCCGCCGAGCGCTCCAGGAGGAGGCCCACGCGCCGCTCCGGCCCCACGCCCAGGCCACGCAGGTGGTGGGCGAGACGGTTGGCGCGGGCGTCCAGCTCCTCGTACGTCCAGGAGACGTCTCCGCACACCAGGGCCTTCCGCCGGGGGGTGCGCGCCGCCTGCGCCTCGACGAGGGAGTGCACGGGCACGTCGCGCGGGTACTCCGCCCGCGTGTCGTTGAGATCCGCCCGCAGCCGCCGGTCCGCCTCCGGGTGGAGGTCGATCTCCTCCAGCGGGGTGTCGGGACCGGACACGGCCGCCTCCAGCACCCGGAAGAACGCCTCCGCCAGCATGGCGGCGGTCGCGGGCAGGTGCAGGTGGGCGTTGTACTCCAGGACCCCGGCCACTCCGTCCTCGGTCTCCTCGAGCGCCAGGTGGAGGTCGAGCCCCGTGGCGCCGCTCGGCACCGGGAGCAGCTCCACCCCCAGCCCGGGGATGTCGAGCGACGGCAGCGCGGCCTTCTGGAGGTTCAGCGCCGTCTGGATGAGGGGCATGCGCCCCGCCTCGCGCGCCGGCTGCAGCTCCTCCACCAGGCGCTCGAAGGGGAGCTCCTGGTTGGCCTGCGCCTCCAGCATCGTCTCGCGCAGCTGCCGGAGGAGGCCCCGGAAGGAGAGCGTCTCCTCCGCCCTCACCCGCAGCACCAGCGTGTTCGCGAAGCTGCCCAGCAGCCGCTCCGTCTCGGTGCGCGTGCGGTTGGCGATGAAGGTGCCCACCACCAGGTCGGGCTGCCCGGTCCAGCGCTGCAGGAGCACCGCGTACGCCGCCAGGAGCACGGTGTAGAGGGTCGCCCCCTCCGCCCGCGCCAGCTCACGCAGCGCCGCGGCGGCGTCGCGCCCGATGCGCACCGGGTGCGAGGCCGCCTGGAACGGCTGCGGGACGGCCCGGGGGAGGTCCATGGGGAAATCCAGCGACTCCGGGGCGCCCTCCAGCAGCCTCTTCCAGAAGGCGAGCTGGCGCTCCAGCGTCTCCCCCTGCAGACGGGTCCGCTGCCACGCGGCGAAGTCGGCGTACTGCACCGGCAGCTCCGGGAGCGGCGACGGCCTCCCCTCCCGGAAGGCGCCGTAGAGGGCGACCAGCTCGCCCAGGAGCAGGCCGTACGACCACTTGTCCAGCACGATGTGGTGCAGCGTCATCGCCAGGACGTGCTCCGCCGGACCCAGCCGCATGAGCAGCACCCGGAAGAGCGGGTCGCGGGCCAGGTCGAAGGGCGCTACCGCCGCGCTCCCCGCCAGCCGGCGCGCCTCCGCCGACGGATCCTCCGCCCCGCTCAGCTCGACGCGGGTGAAATCGACGCCCCGCTCCGGGTGCACCACCTGCACCGGCGTCTCCCCGCGCAGCTCGAAGCCGGTGCGCAGCACCTCGTGGCGCCGGGCGATCTCGTCCAGACCGCGGCGGAGGGCGGCCTCGTCCAGGGCGCCGGTGAGCCGGAGCGCAAGGGAGACGTTGAAGAGGGGCGAGTCCGGCTCCAGCTGGCTCTGGAACCAGATCCGCTGCTGCGCGAAGGAGAGCGGAACGGGACCCTCTCCCTCCCGGCGGGGGATGCGGTCGTGCGCCGGCGCGTCCCCACGCAACGCCTGTAGGCGCAGCTGCAGGCGCGCAAGCTGCTCCGGGGTGAGGTCGGCGATGGAGGGGGTCCGTGCGCTCATCGGGGCTCGTCGCTGGTGCGGAAGCAGGGCCGTGCCCTGCTCCGCGCCCGGGGGTTCAGAGGTCTGCGAGCATCTGGGCCAGAAGGTCCTCGTCGAGCGCGTCCACCTGCCGCTGCACGATGGCGGCGGCGAGCTGGGCGGGCGTGGGCGCCTCGAAGAGGACCCGGAGCGGAAGCTCCACCTGGAACCTCTCGTTCACCGCCGCGAGGAACTGCGTCGCCACCAGCGAGTCCCCCCCCATCTCGAAGAAGTGGTCGTGGATGCCCACCGGCTCGATCCCCAGCGCCCGCTGGAAGAGCTCCGTGAGCGTCTCCTCCAGCTCGCTGCGCGGCGCCTCGTAGGGGGTGGAGACCTCGGGACGGGGGTGCGCGGACGCCGCTCCCTGCCGCTGCTGGAGCGCCTCCACCATCTCCTCGCGGGTGAAGCGCCGCGTGCGCTCCACGAGCGCGGCCAGGTCCCGCGTGCAGACCGCCACCTGCGGCCCGGCGCCGTGCCCCAGGATGCGCGCGAACGCCTCCGCCCCCTCGGCGGGGGAGATCCCGGTGCGGGAGGCGCGGAG